>JBDGYW010000059.1:0-16094 GCA_039588935.1 Gemmatimonadota bacterium
AATCCATAGCAGACGCACGTGAGGCGCAGCGTTTGACCGGCAGGAGCGTGTGTTTTCCTCACTCCATAGATAAGCTCGCCCGTTCCAGCACTCCCTGTTGGATCACCTCTCCGTATGAGCGATCGGGAATGTGCGTTTCCCACCATCGCCGCGCCCTATCCTGCGTCCACTTGTCCTCAACTGAAAGCGCGGCAAGGCGGCTTCCCAATTCCTCTCCGTTGGCGGGGCGCAAGTCGCGGCGCTTCGCCAGACAGGCCAATACTAGCTCGTCCAACTCAGGAGAAACGTCGAGTTCTGTGCGTTTGGAGGGCGGGATCGGTTCGTCCTTCACGTGGCGGTTCATCACTTCTGCGGGATTCCTGCCGTCAAAGACCAGCTGCCCAGTGAGCAGCCAATAGGCAACGCACCCCAGAGAATACACGTCTGCCCTTTGATCGGGCTTATCACCCATCGCGATCTCCGGTGCCATGTACGTCGGAGTACCGGGCGCAACCTGGGGTGCGGTCAAACTCGAGTCCGGCTGCGGTCCAATATTCTTCACAAGGCCGAAGTCGAGAATCTTGAGGAAATCCACGGTGAGACCCAGGCGCGTTGCGTGAAGATTCGACGGTTTGACATCTCGATGGATCATGCCGCGAGCGTGGGCTTCGCCCAGCGACATACAAGCCTGCCGCAGAAAGTGCACCGCACGTTCGGCCGGCAACGGCCCGAATCTCTCAACCAGCGTCTCCAGATCCAAGCCGTCCAACAATTCCATCACGTAGTAAAAAGTCCCACTATCGCTCACGCCAAAATCGTAGAGCTCGATCGTGTGCGGCGATCGAAGCGCGGCGGCAGCTTGCGCCTCGCGGCGGAACCTCTCTACGATCACCTTCGCGGCTGCGCTGGAACTCGCACCCAGCACCTCTGCGCGGATGATCTTGATAGCCGCAGGGCGTGCGAGCATTTTGTGTGTGGCGAGGTGCACCTCACCCATCCCACCCTGCCCCACTACTTCCCCAAGCTGATAGCTGCCGAGTTCCTTCGCCTTCGAGGCCTGGTGCCCAAGCCTCGAGATGATGTGAGCAGGAACGACGGCGACTGCTGCACAAATGTAGTTTGGCAGGAAATCTAGGAATGCTGCCGGAATTGAGATCGGGAGTTCTCCAACCCTTAGCAGAGTGATTCCTAGAGCGAGCGGCTCCATTGAGGCCGCCAACACAGACACGAGCAGTGTCTTCCGGACTGTGTTGGGTGCAATCATCGGGTAGACCAGTATTACCAGACAGATCATGGAAAACGTCCCGGGCGCAAACAGTGGCCTCCACTGGCTCATTAGGCCCCACAAGAACGCGAGTATCACCTCAAAGCCTAGCCCGATATTGAGAACTTGGTTCGGGCTACCATGGAGACGCCGAACAAGGACGACTACGACTATGGAAATGATCAACCCGATGGCCGCAATCAAGTTGCCGGGCATCGGGTACGCCCCTGCAATTCCTGCGTCATACTCAGCGCCGGCCATAGGTCGGAGCAAATTGTTGAGGAACAGCGAATAAGCCCACACGAGTGCGGCAATGATGGCGAACACCCCTACCCGTTTGCAGGATTGTTCCAGCAGGTCCTGAGGCAATGATGTATCTGCTTCGCTACTTGACGGTGCCGTCTCAGCTATGGAGATGCTTTTACCAACACTCATTCTGTCTTCCCGCGATTAACCGATGAGCGTTCATCACCCAGCGAAAGTCGTTGGATGACCGTCATCACTAGATAGTAAGAGTCCATTCAGAATGCGAATCCACCTTGTATGTAGAGGCTGGTTCGCTGTTCGATACTCGTGCCCACTTCACTCCTCGCCAATGCCACACTCAGCGTGTTTGCCGGTCCGAGGAATGATATCCATACACCACCGCCGACGGCGTTGTGCCACCGATTCGACTCCTCCCCCTCCAGGTACACGCGCCCGACGTCGCTGAGCGCGAGCAGACCGACCCGACCGGGTAACACAAGAAATATCCGGCCCAGCCCGATGCGCATTTCCGCGTTCGCGAAGACCGCTGCGTCACCGCCGTAGCGGTTTTGGCGGCCAAGTCGTACACTCGATGCATCGCCGATAAAGGCAGCGTCTTGAAATGGGTAATCTCCCCACACCTTCTTTCCACCTACTCGCAACGCAAGCGTCGGCTGTAATGGGGCAGCGACAGCGGACAGATAAGTGGACGCGGTCCCGTGCAGTTCACCATAGGTGCCGCTAACATCCCACAGCTCAGGGAACAGGCTAGCTCCCACATCAAGCCGAACGCCATGTGTTGCCGCCGCCGACACGTCCCTCGAGTCAACCTTCAGATGCGACATCCAACCGACCTGTCCGAATTTCCCAGCTCCATATAGCGTGGGGATGGTCTCCAAAAAGCGGCCGGCCTGACTGATCGTACTCGAGTACCGCAACCTGGGTCCCGCGGACAACTCAACCTGCGCGGAGACTGGCACAACCAGCGAAGGTGTTACCAAGTACTGAGTGTGATTGACCCTGTAGTATTCGTTGTCGTTGGGACCCGCCAGAACAGTTTCATTGCCGAACCCGTAGAATCGCAGCACCTCAATACCCGAGGCGCGTGCATCCAGCTCCACACGTACCTTGGAGTTGGAGCGGTGTAGCTGTACGGACAGGTCGAATCGCCCAGTCCGACCTCCATTTGAGTAACCCGCTCTGAACTGCACCTTCGACGCAAACGGTATGTGCCTGAAGCCGTATCTGATACGGTAGGCTCCACCACCGATGAAGACCCCCATATCAGGGCCAAAGCTCGCCCAGGGTACACCACGGTAAAGTGAACCCCAATCTCTGGGTGGAAGGTCGGTGGGTTTCTTTTTTGGAGGAAGCACGAACGTGCGGCGATCGACCTTGACGCGATTCGGTTCTTCCACGTGATCGCCGTCATCAGAGTAGAATCGAACGCCACCCGCCTTGGAGGAGTCAGCCAAAACGTCATCGCCGGTTCCACCAATGAACCGCAGTGCAATTCCCGACCCATCCCCCCTTACAACAGCGTGGTCAGCACCTCCGTGCAAATAGATGCGGATCTCGGATGTCTCTTCAGGCAGGAATCTCCGCTGAAAGAATGGTCCTATCTCAAAGCCAGGCATTCTAGGAACGAGCGTCACTTCGACGGAGCCGTCTTCGTGGCGTTCCACTGTCACCCCTTCAGCCGCATCAGTTCCGTGAACCGCTGGCTCACGCGCAAGCAACCGGTAGAACCGCTGCGCCGCTTCGCCGAGCAGATCTCTGCGCTGTTTCAGCGCGTGCGCCATCCGCATGCCGTCGATTCTCCTGAACGCCCGCGGCATCTGAGCCACCGCGGAGTCGATGACCGCGTCGGTGAACTTTGCTTGCATTGCCGAAGCAACTGAATCCCAGGCCGGCGCCTCTAGCTCGACTAGGAACCTTCGATCGAGTTCGCGGCCGTTCCAGGTGAGCCCAAGCATGTTCGGATACCGGTACCCAAAGTTGACAAGCTGCGGAGTGGTCAACCTGCCCATTGACAACAGCAGGCCGTCGAAGCGAACAAAGGCCTGATCTCGATCCTCCGGAATCGGCACCCAGTGTATGACCGTCTCGTTAGCGAAACGGGCCCAGCCCCACTGGCCCCGATGCCGGTCCCAATCGCCGATCAGAAGGTCAAAGAGACGAGCGGCAAGGAACGCGCGCGTGTCGATCCGGTGCTCCGGTCCCTGCTGAACACGGCTCAGAAGGTCGTCGCTGTCGATGATCTCACTCGCCCCCGCGAAGGGAACAGAGTGCTCGGTGATCGCTCTTTCTTCGAAAAACCCTAGCGTGCCGGCAAACCGCTCCCGGAACTCCCCAAGTGCGGTATCGTCCGGGAGAACGACCAACTGAGGTTGACTGTGGAGTATTCCTGCCGCCCTCATCAGCGGTGCCGCCAATGCCGGGCCTGCCGGGTGTGCTGAACTGATCTGGTCCTGCACCAGCCGTTCGACGACCGTTCCCTCGAAACCAGGGGGCAGTACATCCGGATCTTTGTCGACGGATCGGAATCCGTATTGGAGACCGTTGTTGCCAAGGAAGCGCAGGGACTTGGTCTGGAATCCACCACCCGCCGTGGTTGGGCTAAGCCCTCCACCAATCGTCTGCATATCGAGTATCGGAACCCTTATAGGCGTGGCCCACAAGTCCCGATACTCTCCGCCAAACAGGAACCGGTGTAGTCCTCCCGCCCGATATCGAACCCCGGCGATCACGGTCGTATCGCTTTGGGAGGGCCCGACTTGATCGTCAGGCTGTGCGAGTGCGGTTGCTGGAAGGATCCCCAACACCAATGGCAGGAGAACCAGAGAAGTTGTGAGCGGCACTTGCCGAACGCGCAATCGCGGGACATTCGTGGAACCCAACAGTCCGTCCTCCCAAGTCATGAAGCGTCAGTTCCCTCGACTCGTTCGGCCTACACGTCTCATATATCAGTTATTGCGAGCGCGGGCAAGAGTAGTGTTCACGGAGTTCTACACTTGGACAAGAACTCACGCCTAATTCGGCGGTCGTCCGAGATCGTCCTGAAGAACTCATCGATATAACGCAGAGATCGTGCACGAGACCGATCGCTGAGGAAATCCGCTTCCTCGAACAGGGCCTGAATCTCGGGACTTCGGGCTTCGAACAGGCCAAGCGTGGCATTGAGTTCCTCGGGTGGGCCACAAATTCCACGATACAGTCGGTCGCGGACGCGTCGGATACTGAGGGAGGGATCGGCAGTGGCATATGGTGCGTCCACCAGTCCCGCTTGGTCAAAGTCGAAGGGAATTGGGAAAACCGGTCCGGCTGGGTTTCCGACTGGGACGGCATTGTGACAGCATGCGCTCTCATCGGGCGGAGGAAACGAGTAGCTCCAGTCGGTATTTCCAATGAAATACTGAAAGACCTCGAACAGATTCCGTTGACTCGCATCGTACTCGTTCGGGGGGATGAGCGGGAACTCGAGCCGCACCCAATCACTACGCGTGGCGAGCACATTGTAGTTCTCGAGGAAGAAACCTAGACGCTCCGCAACTTGTCGGTCGCGCTCTGAGTCGTAGTACTCAATGCGGGCCATTCGAACACGGAGACTGAGATCAGTGAGAACGTTGTAGGTGCGATAGGCCAGGTACTCGAGCAACGCCAACTGCTCGTAGGAGTCTCGATCTTTGCAGTGCGTAACCAAGGGAAGAGTTTCCTGTCCCTCAAACGGACTCCCGACTGCGCTATCAGTGAAGAACAGCATGACACCAGGGAAATCACAGATGCCAGCATGCAGTCGTGACTTCCCCCTTGGGGCAACTTCGAGCCTGATGGTGTCTCCTGGAGCTTCGGAGAAGGCCATGCGAGCGGCGAAGCGTCCCTCTTCTTCTGAGACCATCCGTCGAAAGGGAGCTTCGATCCGGAGTACCAAAGGCTCTGTAGACTCGAACAATGGGGGTTGTGCTTCGGTTGATGCCGAATACATAGAGCAGATAATCACGAGCGGTACGGTGAGCGCGAAGCAGTGCTGCGCTCTGAAGCAGAACATGATATTGTGTCGGAGCATCGGAACCCTTCCTCTTTCAAAGGATGAAAGTGCCCTCGATCTCATTGCGACCCTATCTTCCGCTCGATATACACTAGGGCGCCGAAACACCTCCGACAAGGTTTCGGTACCACTCACTCTGAACCCCGTAGAGCCTCAGCCTCCTTCCCTCCGAAGCACCTACTCTTTAGACTCCGCATCACGAGATTCAAGGGCACGTCGATACCGGGGAACGCCATGCCAGAACATGACACGATTGCCGTCATCGATTTCGGCGGACAGTACGCTCACCTCATTGCCACAAAGGTACGCCGGCAGGGGGTCCACGCGGAGATTCGCCAGCCAGAGGACCCGATCAACGTATTTCGGAACTGTAAGGGCCTCATCGTCTCCGGCAGCCCAAGCTTATCGTCGCACGGTGAAGATTCCGAATACACCAAGGAGATCTACGATCTGGATGTGCCTATCCTCGGGCTCTGCTTCGGACACCAGGAAATCGCCAAACACTACGGAGGAAAGGTGCACCACGGCGGTCGCGAGTGGGGCAAGGCGAACCTCCACCTCACAGGCAATCACCCTCTGTTTGCCGGGCTCGGGCCCGTCGAACAGGTTTGGATGAGCCATTATGACTCCGTGGTGGAGTTGGGACCGGAGTTTGTCGAACTCGGGTATACTCCAGCGGCGGACGGGTCGGAACCGCATCGCTGCGCTGCCATTGGTTCGGACTCACTGCGCCGCTACGGCTTCCAATTCCATGCTGAAGTAGACGACACCACGCACGGCGATCGGATGCTCGCGAATTTCCTGTTCGGCATCTGCGAGTGCGAGGCGTCGTGGAGCATGGACAACTTCCTGAGTGAGGAAATCGAGCGAATTCGCGAGCAGGTCGGAGACAGATCTGTGTTTTTACTTGCTTCGGGGGGCGTCGACTCAACTGTGGCGGCAGTATTGATCGGTCGGGCCATCGGCCTGGATCGTGTTCATCTGCTACACATCGACAATGGGTTGATGCGGTTGAACGAGAGCCGCGATGTGATTGAGACGTTCAGACGAGTTGGCCTCGGTGACAACCTACATTTTGTGGATGCGAGCGAGACCTTCCTGGTTGAGTTGGAGGGAACTACCGACCCAGAGCAGAAACGTCTGATCATTGGGAAGACCTTTGTGGACGTGGCCCAAGAGCGGGCTCGACAATTGGGCATCGAGAAACACCTACTCGGCCAGGGCACCATATACCCGGACACAATCGAAGCCGGAGGAACGAAGCGGTCCGACACAATCAAGACGCATCACAATCGTGTTCCAGTGATCGACGAGATGATAAAGCGTGGGGAGTTGATCGAGCCGCTTGCAGACCTTTATAAGGTCGAGGTGCGTGAACTCGGCGCCAAGCTCGGCGTGCCCAAAGCATCGCTTGCCCGCCATCCGTTTCCGGGACCCGGCCTCGGAGTGCGTCTTTTGTGCAGCGACGGCGTGCCGGATCGGACGGGCTTCGATGAGATAGAGGTCCGCCTCGAAGAGCTGAGCAAGTCTTCAGGCCTCAAGATGTTGCCGCTGCCAATCAGATCGGTCGGCGTTAAGGCCGACCTCAGAGCGTACGAACACCCAGTAATGCTTTCCGGGAACGAGCCCTGGTCGACAATCATCGGCACCGTTTCGACGATCACTGCCGATGTGCCCGGCATCAACCGCTGTATCTGGAATCTGGGTGCCGCACACCCGACGGATGCTCACCCGGTTGCGGCGACAGTCACACGAGCACGACTCGACCTCCTTCGAGAGGCCGATTTTCTGGTAATGGACGCACTGGAACGCTTCGGGTGGTATGACGAAATCTGGCAGTGCCCGACGGTCCTCGTCCCGTTGAGATTCGAAGACACCTCGGGTGAGATGATCGTCATTCGACCTGTCAGATCACAACGAGCGATGACTGCTACGCCCGTACACCTGCCCGCGGAGATGCTCGCCCAGTTGCGCGAGTCGATCCTGAGTCTCGAGGGGGTCGGCGGCCTGGCTCTTGACGTAACCTCAAAGCCGCCTGGGACGATTGAATGGGAATAGTGAGCAGTAAGTAGTGAGTGGGGGTGGCGGGGCCTACACACCACTCACTGCTTGCCACTCTCCGTGCTGGATCCTCAGCGCGCCACCTCAAAGGTCAGCACACGGCCGACTCCCAGGCTCACGAAATCATCCCCATACTCGTTCGCAAACGCCTCAATCGCGGCATCCCCTGTGCAGTGGGTCGCCCCGACCTTTCGAACGCCCAGGTTGCGCACGGCTTCGACTGCGGACGACACCTGTTCGGTCGGTGCACTGAAAAGGTGAAATCCGCCGAACACAAGGTGAATTGGTGCATCACTTAACTCACGCACACGCTCCAGCATGGCGACGACCCCGGCGTGGGCGCACCCAGTAATCACCACCAGGCCGTTTGCTGTTGGGATTGCCAGCGCTTGTTCGGGGATTGCGTTGCCGACCTGGCCGGTGGTGAATATGCCGGCCAGCACTTCGTCCCCGGGCTCGGTTTCGATGGAGGTGGTTGCGGAAGCGATTTGATTGCGCACATCCTCGCTGAACGCGCCGAGCACGTATGTCGGAGGTCGCACCCCCGTCTCGAACAACGCCCCCATTCCTCCGGTATGATCACCGTGATCGTGTGAGAAGACCAGAGCATCGATGTCCATGGGATCCTTGCCCAGCGCACGGAAGTTCCTCATGAACATTTCGCCGTTGGTTCCGGCATCAAAGAGAATCGTCCGGTCGCCATTCTCGATGAGGGCGGCGAAACCCCAATCAGTCTCCATGCCATCAACATGCGCGTAGTTGTCGTAGATGATGGTGACGGTGATGGAGTCACCTTGGGCGACAGTTGTCGTCGCCGTGAAAGCTAAGAACAGCAGGATAAGACCGACAACGAGAGGCAATCTTCGCATGGTATCACTCCTAGGGGAGTCGCGAAAAGACAATCTGGCTTACATTCTCAGAGTGCCGAAATATACGTCCCCTGTCTGTTAGGTGCTGTGTACTAACTGGACTTGCAGTGTGTAAACGGTTTGCCAGGCAAGACAGGAGATTCCGGAGCTATATGACCGACAACGAAACCATCCTTCGACGAGCATCGAAAAGCGGAGCCTCCGAATGTGGCTGGCACCTCATTTCGCCCGGCCTTTTGGAGAAAGCACGGCTGCGTGTGCGGGTGATCGCATGGCTCATGTTCGTGATCATGGGAATTGGCGCCCTCATCGACCTCATATATGCCGGCATCGTGCTGGGCACACTCGATCCGATCTTAGTCGCAAGCGCTGTTTTCGGCGTGGCAATCAGTGCGGCCTTGCTGTTCGCCTCATATAGCTCTCGGTTCACGCACGTGGTCGTTTTACATCTGGCCCTCACATACGAAGTGGTGACGTGCTTGTTAATGGCAACCGTCTTGCCCTGGTTTACGCACACGATGTTCGGGTACCTGCCCCTCGTAACATGGGTAACTCCGCTGATCATCATGTTTCCGTTGATCGTGCCCAGTCCGCCGCGCGTGACCTTGGTGACAGCACTTCTTGCGGCGGCCACGCGGCCCGCAGGTCTCGTTTTCCTCGAAATGGTTACCGCAATTGATGTCGACCTGATAGAGGTATTCAGGTCATGCTGGAGTCCAGGCTTCGCGGTGGCCATCGCATACGCCGGCTCGCGTGTAGTGCATGGAATGAACGTAGACCTGGCAAAAGCACAAAAGATGGGGAGCTACCAGCTCGAGTCGCGCCTGGGAAGCGGAGGAATGGGGGAAGTGTGGTTGGCAAAACACCAGTTCCTGGCCCGGCCGGCCGCGGTGAAACTGATAAGCCCAGACACACTCCACCAGAACACCGATATGCAACGTGTGGCTATGGCTCGGTTCGAGCGAGAGGCCCAGACCACGGCAGCGATGCGTTCGCCTCACACCATACAGCTCTACGATTTCGGCATCGCTCAATCTGGGGCGTTCTACTATGTGATGGAGTACCTGGACGGCCTGGATCTCGACGAACTGGTGAAGCGATACGGTCCGGTGCCACCCAATCGCCTGGCGTTTCTACTGTCGCAGGTGTGCGACTCGCTAGGCGAGGCTCACGAGCGCGGGTTGATCCACAGGGACGTCAAACCGGCCAACATCTATGTATGTCGATACGGGCGCTGCGACGATTTCGTCAAGGTCCTCGATTTCGGCCTGGTGAAGACCGACGGCGACAAAGACGATGACGTGGGACTCACAGCCGAGGGAACGGTCAGTGGCACTCCCGCGTTCGTGGCACCGGAACAAGTCCTCGGTGACAAGACCGACGGGCGCACAGACATCTACTCACTCGGCTGCACCGCATACTGGGCACTTACCGGTACATACGTTTTCCAGGGCAAGTCGGCCATGGCCACCGTCATGATGCACGTGAACACCACTCCTTCTCCACCGTCAGCATGCGGCGTGCAGCCAATTCCATCCGAGCTGGATAGCGTAGTGATGGCATGTCTGGAAAAGGATCCGGCGAACCGACCTCAAGATGCAGACGCGCTCGCTGAGATGTTGACTGCATGCCATATCGGGGGCGCGTGGACCAGGCACACTGCGAGGGATTGGTGGGAGACGAACGTAGCAGCGTCCGGTTAGGAGAACCGAGCCGTCAAATCTGAACGGAACCTAGGCTCCTCCCAACCCCAGCTTCTCACAGAGGTTCCGCAGAGTTTCCTCGGCCTCTCGAACGAACTCCTGAATTATCTCCGCGATCGGCTTGATCTCTGACACCAGGCCGACCGACTGTCCCGCCATCAATGAACCCTGCTTCACGTCTCCGTCGACGACAGCCGACCTCAGCGCACCCACCCAGAACTTCTCAACCTCCATCTGCGCCGTTTCGCGATCGATCATATTGTTGTCGAGTTTGTGCAGCAACTCATACTGCAGCTTGCCGAACTCGAGAGTGCCGCTGTTCTTGAGTGCCCTGACAGGAACCACAGGCAGACGGCTGTCGAACTGCGGCGTGGCCATCGCGTCACGTGCGCGCGCCTTCTTGAAGCTTTCCTTGAACGCTGGGTGTGCGCAGCATTCGTCTGAAAGCACGAACCGCGTACCCATCTGAATTCCCGCGGCCCCCATCAACAACAGGTGCGCCATCATCTTTCCGGTTGCGATGCCGCCGGCGACGAAGATCGGTACCGACTCGACAACAAAGAGGATCTGCTGCAGTAGAACGTTGAGAGCGACAGGGCCTATGTGACCGCCAGCCTCAGAGCCTTCGAGAACCAATCCATCCACGCCGAGGTCCACCAGCTTAAGAGCTAACGACTCGGTCGGCGCAAAACAGAAGACGCGCGCTCCGGAATCTTTGGCGCGGGCGATATCGCTCCGCGCCGGCGTTGCACCCGCAAATGTGATCCACCTGCAATCCATCTCGCAGACCAGATCGAGCTGGCTCTTGAAGTTGGGTGCAATCGTGATCAGGTTGACGCCGAACGGCTTCGACGTTGCAGTGCGAGTCGCGAGTATCTCATCGCGGACGATTTCAGCAGGAGCGTTACCTCCGGCAAGCTGACCGAAGCCACCGGCCTCGCCTATCGCGGCAACGAGCTGATGATCGCTTATCCACGTCATCGCCCCGGCAATGATAGGATAACGGCATTCGAGGATCGCGCGGCCTCGCTCCAAGAATGGTTCGAGAAGGGTCACTCAATCCACCATTTCGGGATAGAGCTTCTCCATACACTCCGGACAGATGGCGTGGCTGAAGTCTGCGTCCGTTCTCGCCCCTATGTATGCCTCGACCTGCCTCCAGAATCCCGCGTCGTCACGGACATTCTTACAGCTCGCGCAGATGGGGATCAAACCCTTGAGGACCTTGACCTGCCAGAACTGCAAACGGATGACGAAATATGCAACAAGCGACGCAGCCAGAAGCCCGACAATCTGTCCGACCAGCAGGAATCCCAACTGCCGCTGGACCCGCTGCTGATTGGCGCGTAGTTGCGCCCGTGCGGTTGCGTCGAACTGCTCCAAAATGAGGGAGCGATCGAACAGTGCGTCCAGGAAGTCCGGGATCCTCGCGTCAAAGCGAGCGATCAACTCGGATTTCGCTGAGTCCGTTTCCGCGGCCAGGAGGTCTTCGTAGGTACCGCCGAGTTCATCCACGTACGCACGGAACGCGCTATCCGTCTCGTTCATCCTCGGGCCGACGAGAAGCGGGTCATCGCCGAGGAACGGGCGGAGCGAATCCTGGGGTGTTGCCGGCGGAATGGATGCATGGCTCAGAAGCAACCTGCACTGCTCGGACTTTCCATCGATCCAGCCCGAAAGACTCTCGTCATATGGAGGATAGGCCAGAAACTGTGAAGCGGCAAACGCGACTCGGCTCATCGTTGAATGCTGGGTGAGGATACCCTCATGCAACGCATCGTGCTCCAGGTGATTGAGCCTCCGCGCCGCGAAGAGGAACCCGAAGCCGAAGAGGATGGCGCCGAGGAGGAGCGCGGACGCCAATACAAGCAGGACTCTCCTCTGATCCAGGGCCTTCATCGGCTCACAACACCACGATTTCGTTCACCTGCCAAACAAACTGGTATTTGTAGACCTCGAGATCAACGTCGTATTCGGGTGCAAAGTCGATCGCCGTTATCAGAGCACCGCGGTGCTCGAGATCGCTCCGCCGTCCGAGGAGCGTCCCATCCATCTGATACGCCAGAACATAACGGTGGCGTCTGAGGTCCTCAATACGGATTCTTACCGAGTACCTGTTTGCCGCCCTCACCTCAATGCTCGTCGCCCCATCATCCAAACCCAGGCTTTCCAGGAGGGAGAGCAGGAGAACGCCGGTGTAGTCGTGCTCCAAGTCCATCCACGGACAAGTGCAAGTAATCGTAGTCCGCGGGAACGCCATTATCGTCTCCAAGTCAAGTACCACCGGACTGGTCGACCCAATCAGCCCCGAGACGCCGAGCGCGATTTCCCCCGCCGGTGTTTCATCGGGGATCGGCACATGGCTGAACTCTTGTGACTGCCCCGCGCTCTCCTGCCACGCGCTCGAGCCAACGAACAACAGATAGACGAGACAGATCGTTCTCCAAGCCATTCATCCACCTTTCCGGGATCCGGTACCGGGAGAGTTAACCAGAATATAGATGAAGCAGATCGTTCTCCAACCCATTTACCCACCGTTCCGGGATCCGATACCCGGGGGAGCCTGCCGGAATTGGGAATGGGCGTGGCTGAAGAACAGCCCCCGCACTCGTGTAAATCATTGTATCGTCAACATTTAGGTTGGATGGTGGGCAGGCCGATCGGGGGTGGTGTGGAGAGCCCTACCGGCACTTCCTGCCACTCTCATTCCATTCATGCGTCATCAGTTTGCAGGTCGTGCGCCGTTGGATATCCCACTTTGATCGCTGATTCAGGGAATCATCCCCCTGTTGCTGCTGGAGTCATCTGGATCACGGACAGTGCTTTGGTTACACGACATCGCGCCGTCAGGCTTGCGCCGGCGTCCGTACCTGAACGAGAATTGAGGGCGATCTACGTACCGATGACGTAGTCTTTTTTCGCTGGAGCAACATGACATCATTCATCTTCTCAACCCAGAATCTCCGCCGAGTCCATCCGCCGGACAACGTGGTGATCGACAACATCTCGCTCTCGTTTTACGCCGGTGCCAAGATCGGCGTGATCGGCGGGAACGGAGCCGGCAAAAGCACGCTCCTCAGAATCATGGCCGGCATCGATCGGGACTTTCAGGGTTTCGCACAACCTGCCGATGGCATTCGGATCGGATTCCTCCCACAGGAACCCGAACTCGACCCGACCAAGACGGTTCGAGAGATCGTCGAGGAAGGCGTCGCGGAAACGCGCGGGTTGCTGACACGGTTCGAGGTAATCAGCAACAAGTTCGCCGAGCCAATGGACGACGACGAAATGGAGCAGCTCCTCGCCGAGCAGGGGAAAGTCCAGGATCAGATCGACGCGACCAACGCCTGGGAGCTGGATCGCACCGTGGAAATCGCAATGGATGCGCTCAGAGTCCCACCGGGAGACTTGAGCGCCGAGGTCATCTCCGGAGGCGAACGAAGGCGAGTTGCGTTATGTCGCCTCTTGCTGCAACACCCAGACATGTTGCTCCTCGATGAACCAACCAACCATCTGGACGCCGAGTCGGTCGCGTGGCTGGAACGGTTTCTAGCGGAGTATTCCGGTACAGTAATCGCGGTCACCCACGACCGCTATTTCCTAGACAATGTGGCTCAGTGGATACTGGAACTCGATCACGGCCGTGGGATACCGTGGCGCGGCAACTATTCCTCTTGGCTAGAGCAGAAAAAAGAGCGGTTGCGCGTGGAGGAGAAACAAGAGTCCGCTCGGCAGCGCACTCTGGACCGGGAACTGGAGTGGATTCGCATGGCACCCCGAGCGCGTCAGGCCAAAGGCAAGGCTCGCATCAACGCATACGAGAACTTGCTGAGCGAGGGTGGTACTGCCCGGCAAGGCAGGGCCGAGATCATCATCCCTGTCGGGCCGCGCTTGGGGGACCTCGTCATCGAATCGAAGGATCTGGTCAAGGGATTCGGTGACAGGCTACTGATTGACAAGCTCGATCTTTCAATCCCACGTGGCGCTATCGTTGGCGTGATTGGGCCAAATGGAGCCGGGAAGACGACTCTGTTCAGGATGATAGTCGGGCAAGATTCGCCCGACGCTGGCACTGTGCGCGTTGGCGAGACTGTCTCGCTCTCTTACGTGGACCAAATGCGTGACGATCTCGATCCGGAAAAGACCGTATGGGAAGTAATCTCCGGCGGCGACGAACGAATCGAACTCGGCAACGGAGATATGAACTCGCGAGCATACGTCTCGTCGTTCAACTTCCGGCGGGCCGAGCAGCAGATGCCGGTCGGGTCGTTGTCGGGTGGCGAAAGGAACCGCGTGCACCTGGCCAAGTTGTTGCGCGGCAAGGGCAACGTGATCCTTCTGGATGAGCCCACCAACGATCTGGACGTGGACACGCTGCGGGCCCTGGAGGATGCTTTGCTGAGTTTCGCGGGCTGCGCACTGGTCATCAGCCACGACCGGTGGTTCCTGGATCGCATAGCGACCAACATCCTCGCGTTCGAGGGAGACAGTCAGGTTCGATGGTTCGAGGGGAATTGGACCGAGTACGAGGAGGCCCGACGCAAACGGCTGGGCGCCGAAGCTGAGCAGCCGCACCGGATTCGGTACAAGCCGCTGGCGGGTTAGGGGTGCCTTGTGGTGAATCGGAGTAGCGTCGGGATGGACACCAGCCTAGGCCGGCGCCTTTGGCGCTCGGTGTTCCGCGACCCTTTACCCCCCCGAGACGACCGGGAACGCATTCGGGTGGTGGTGAACAACTTCATACTCCACTTCAGGCCTGTCCGCCTTCCGCTGAAGACGCTGACCTACACCCACACCCTTGGGCTGGGCGGCATGTCACTCATTCTGGTGCTGCTTCTCGTAACGACCGGTGTGCTACTGATGTTCGCATACCAGCCGGCTCCCGGATCCGCATACGATTCCATTGTAGCACTCCAGCAAGATGTTCTACTAGGCAAGTTCGTGCGCAGCGTGCACCATTGGAGTGCGAACTTCCTCATCGTCGTTGTGCTGCTCCATCTACTGAGAGCCTATTTCACCGGCGCGTATTTTCAGCCGCGACAATTCAACTGGGTGCTTGGGCTCGCGTTGCTTGCCTGTGTCCTGCTGTCGAACTTCACCGGATACCTGCTGCCGTGGGATCAGCTCTCCTACTGGGCCATCACGATCTCCACGAGCATGCTGGAATACATTCCAATTGTCGGCGGGTGGCTCGAGAACGTGATAGTGGGTGGTTCGGAGATCGGGCAGGCAACGCTCATCAACTTCTACACGTTCCACACGACGTTGATACCGGTAACGATCTTCGTGTTGATGGCGTTCCACTTCTGGCGTGTGCGCAAGGCGGGCGGTGTTGTCGTCCCGCGGGCTCCGGGCGATGATCCGGAGAATCGGCCGGAAAAGGTGCTTGCGCTGCCGAATCTCCTCTACCGCGAGTTCGTGGTTGCATTGGTACTGACCGCCTTCGTTTTGGTCTTCTCGGCACTCGTTACGGCGTCGCTCGGTGAAGTCGCGAACCCTGGTATGAGTCCCAACCCCGCCAAGCCACCGTGGTACTTCGTGGGTTTCCAGGAGCTGCTGCTCCACTTCCATCCGACCTTCGCAGTATTGGTTTTGCCCGTGGCCGGCGTAATCGCACTACTTGCGGTGCCGTATCTGGCGTACGGGCATGACACGTCCGGGATATTGCTCGCGTCCCGAGCGGGAAGGCGTTTTGCGGCGGTGGCTGCCCTGGCAGCCGTGGCTGTGACCGTGATCCTCGTGGTGTTGGACGAATATCTTGTCGACTTCGGGTCTTGGCTCCCGTGGCTACCGAATGTGGTGAGCAACGGGCTGCTTCCGGCAGCTATGCTGTTGGCTGGGTTGTGGGGAGTCAATCTTGGGCTTAGCAAAGGCCTCGGCGCCTCACGAGTGGAGAGAGTGCAGACACTCTTCGTTGTCACCCT
>JBDGYW010000060.1:0-16056 GCA_039588935.1 Gemmatimonadota bacterium
CGGTTCCTCTTGTGGATGAACCAGCCGAGTTGGGCACCGAGAGCACCATCCTGCTCCTCCTGTCCACCGAAGATTCCGATAGAGGACGTGAGAGCTATCGCCTCGAGGTCAAGCCGGCGACGATTAGCATCACGGCACCTGAGGCAGCAGGCTTGTTCTATGGACTGCAGACGCTACGGCAACTGCGTTTCACACTCGGAAGCACGCCGGTAGCCGAAGAGGAATCCAGCGGTGGAGACCAGGGGCATACGGAGGAAGTCTGGTCTACTCGCTCGGTGAAAATCGAGGATTCGCCGAGGTTCTCGTACCGCGGTCTACATCTCGATGTTGGCCGCCATTTCTTCCCAGTCGACTTCATCAAGCGATACATCGATCTGATGGCGATGTATAAGATGAACAAGTTTCACTGGCATCTCACCGAAGACCAGGGATGGCGCATCGAGATCGAGAAATACCCACGCCTCACCGAAACAGGCGCGTACCGTCGAGAAACCACTCTCGAAAGGAACCTCGATCCATACGTCGGGGACGGAATCCCATACGGCGGCTACTACACGCAAGAAGAGGTCCGAGAGATCGTTGCGCACGCTGAGACACGATACATAACGGTGATCCCGGAGATCGAGATGCCGGGTCACTCGGTGGCAGCGCTGGCCGCGTATCCGGAACTCGGCTGCACCGAGGGACCGTTTGAGGTCTCGCCGCTGTGGGGCGTGCACGACGACATCTACTGCCCGAGTGAAGCGACGTTCGCGTTCCTCGAAGACGTGCTCCTCGAGGTGATGGAGCTGTTCCCGAGCGAGTACATCCACATCGGCGGTGACGAAGCACCCAAGACCCGCTGGGAGGAAAGTGACCTGGCCCAGGAAGTTATTCGCCGCGAAGAACTCGCGGACGAGCACGAGTTGCAGAGCTATTTCATTCGACGAATCGAGACGTTCCTGCAAGCGAACGGAAGGAAACTCATCGGATGGGACGAGATTCTGGAAGGTGGGCTAGCACCAGAGGCCACAGTCATGTCGTGGCGCGGCATGCGTGGCGGCATTGAGGCGGCGCGCCAGGGACATGACGTCATCATGACGCCGACGAGTCATATGTACTTCGACTATTACCAGGCCGACCCTGAAGATGAGCCCCTGGCAATCGGCGGTCTCATAACGCTCGAAGATGTTTACGGATTCGAGCCCGTGCCCGACTCACTCTCGTGGAGTGAGGGACAACACATACTAGGTGCACAAGCCAACGTGTGGACCGAGTACATGAAAACGCCTGAATATGTCGAGTATATGTTATTTCCGAGGCTGCTTGCTCTCTCGGAAGTCGTGTGGACGCCGGGAGCACAACGTGACTGGGACAGCTTCGTGCTACGACTGCCCTCACACTATGAGTTGCTGGATCGATACGACGTCAACTATCGCCGAACCGCGTACTGACCGCGCTACTCAGCCCGCAGGGCGCTGACCGGATCCACACGACACGCCCGTCGCGCGGGAAAGTACGCGGCGAGCAGCGCTACGCCGCCAAGCAATGCCGGCACCGCGACGAACGTGATTGGGTCGAACGCCCCAACTCCGAATAGCAGCTGACTCAGCAATCGAGCGACGAGTAACGCGAGCGCGAGCCCCACAACACCGCCAACCGCGACAAGCTTCATACCGCTGCCGGTGAGCATCTTGATCACGGTGCTCGCGTCGGCCCCGAGCGACATGCGGATTCCCATCTCGCGCGTTCGTTGTGACACGGCGTAACTCACGACTCCATACAAACCGATGCTGGCAAGTATAAGCGCCAACGCGGCAAACACGACTAGCAGTATTGCGGAAAGACGTGCGGGCAGAAGGACGATTCCCAAATGTTCGTCCATCGTCTTGGCCTCCCACACCCAAGCTTCTGGGTCCAACTCCCGAGTTGCTGCCAAGATTTGGAGGGCAGTCACTTCTGGGTCGAGCTTGGTGCGAGAGACCACGGTCACGTACGACGAATACGACTGATCATAAGACGTGTAGACGTAGGGCCTAGGCGCTTCTCCCAGCGACCGTACTTTGGTGTCGCGTGCGACGCCGACCACCATGATGGCGTCTCCATTTGCGCGCTCCATCATTTGGCCCACGGCATTCTCCCCCGGCCAGAAACGTCGCGCCAGCGCCTCACTGACAATCGCTACGGGAGGCGAATCCACGCGGTCTGTCTCATTGAAATTCCTGCCCTGGAGAATTGGAACACCGGCAGCATCGAAGAAGCCCGCATCAACAGTTACGCGGTCCACATCGTGTCCGTCCCTGTCCGGAGGTGGCTCAATTCCTGGCACGTTAATCCGAATTGTGCTCGTGCTCAGCGTGTTCAGCTGGAGATTGTCGGTGAGCCCTACCGCCTGGACGCCAGGGATCTGCTCGAAACGCTCAAACAGGCTGCGCATGTACAACCTGCCCTCGTTTTCCGAGTACCGGGTGGTTGGTACTGCCATTGTAAGCAGTGCAGCGGGGTCGCGTCCGAAACCCGGGTCAACAGCCTGTGTGGCTTGGAAGCTGCGTAGGAACAGGCCCGCTCCGATGAGAAGCATAAACGACACGGCGACCTGTACCACGATCAGTGCATTTCGCAGACTCAACCTAGATGCCTGGCCACCGCCAGCCGTTTCATCCTTGAGCGTCGAGGCCACATCTGGATTCGTCGACTGAAGTGCTGGAGCCAGGCCAAACAACATTCCTGCGGCAACCGATATCAGAAGGCTATAGCCAAGTACCGCGGTATCGAGGCTGAGATCGAGGTCAACCGGCACCGGGAGAGGCAGATCAGCCGCTAGAAGCAGTTTGAGGAGTATCACACCCAGAACCACCCCTCCGACTCCGCCTAACAAGCCAAGCAGCACCGACTCAGTGAGTAGCTGACCGACAAGTGTCTTGCGCGCTGCTCCGAGTGCAAGACGTACGGCGATCTCCTTGCGCCGATCAGTCGCGCGTGCCAAAAGGAAACTCGCCAGGTTCGCACACGTGATCAGAAGCACGAGGCCCACCACTATCATGAGTAGCCACGCGGCAGCCCTGGCGAACCGGTCAAACGGCGGGTATACGATCACATCGGCGGTTGGTATGAGGCTCACGTCGTCATCATCACTCCAGTTCCGCGGATACTCTTCCCTCAAGCGAGCGGCCACCGCAGATGTCGACACCAAAGCCTGCTGCATAGAAACGCCGGGCTTCAGGCGGGCCCTCACGAAAAACGAGTGACTGCCACGATTCTCCAGCACGCTACTACCCACGGGTTGTAGCTCATCAACCATCATGATAGGCAGAAAGAACGCCGGCACGATACCGCGAAACTTCCCGGGATAGTCCTCGGGAGCTACGCCGACAATGGTGTAGAGCCGCCCGCTCAGACGCACTTCCGAACCTACGACATCGGGGTCTGCACCAAACGCGTTTCTCCAATGGCTGTGCCCGATCATCGCCACAGGATGCGCCCCTGGGGCGACATCGTCCTCAGGCAACAACGTACGTCCAAATTGAGCGTTTACTCCGTTGAGTTGAAAGAAGCCTCCCGTGACCAATTCGCACGGGAGCATTTCGATGCCGCCGTCGCGGTCTTCCTGCGCAAGCCCAAGCTGGGTTCCTTCGACCCCAATGAATACGTCCTTGGTGCTTTCCCGAAGATCCACATAGTCGGGGAAGGAGAACGTGCCGTACGGGACCTCCGGGCGGAACATGTAGGCGTCTACGAGCGTCTCAGGATTCTGCACCGGGAGTGGACGCAACAACACCGCGTTTACCATGCTGAAGATTGCCGTGTTGGCGCCGATCCCCAGCGTAAGCGACAGGATCGCCGTCACGGTAAAGCCTGGGCTCTGCAGGAGACGGCGCGCTGCGTATCGCAGGTTGCGGAAGAATCTCTTCACGAACGGATCACCGCTCGACCACATGTGCTCGCCTTGTCTGCCTGGTACGACCGAAGGGCGGCTGGCGATCTTGATCTGCCGAGCCACGACAACTTCATCACCGAATGTCTCGAGTAGTTCATCTATCGACCTTCCCGCCGCGATGCCATCGTCGAAGTGGGCAATCAACTCTTTTGCGACGTCGAGTTGTTTCTCACCCCTCAAGCCACTCCCATTCACCACCCTGAGAACGCGATCTCGGACCTTCTGCGGAAGCTCCGTTGATGCCGTTAGACTCTCGATGTCGTATAACTCTTCGTTGCTCACCTTGGACTCCCATCTCTCCGCAGTTCTTTCCGGCTCAGCACCCACCTACGATTCAAGCAGCCCCAACCCCTTCATCGCACCCACCAGTTCCTGCCACTGGCGCCGGTGCGCAGCCAGGTGCGTCACACCTTTCTTGGTCAGGGCGTAGTACTTTCGCTGCCGTCCAGAACTCGACTCCTTCCACTTGCCACGGATCAGCTTCTTCGTCTCGAGGTTGTACAGCAGCGGATAGAGCGTCGATTGCCCCATGGTCAACACACCTTCGCTCTGTTTGGACAACGCTTCCACCAACTCGTAGCCGTACATCTCCCGTTGCTCGAGCAATTGCAGCACCGCCACCGGCCCTGCGCCCCGCATCAATTCACGGTCGATCCTCATCGGTATTCCTTTCCTCCTCTCAGCTCCGCCTCCAGTGCCCCACGACTGGCACCTCCGACCCGCAACAAGGCATTACGAAAGTGACAATTAGAAAGTTACATCCCCTCACATACTATGTGCAACGGGGTATGTGGAACGAGGACTCAATTGGTGCGTACACGCGTGTTCGAACTGGGGATTTTGTGGTCTGTGGCAACGGTGATGTACTGCTGATGAACGCGCAAGGACGTGGATGTTATTTGGGGGATGGGAGGGACAACCAATCTCTGTTGTAATCCACGTTGGTCAGCGGTCCTCTGCGGCCCAAAAAGTTCCTTCTGTCAGTTCCTGGTCACCGCAAGCGTTCCCAGCTCTGTCAACTGCCTGTCGTAGGCAGTCAGTGTGAACGAGTCGCCTGAGCCAGTCGTACCACCAAGCACAATTGCGGACACAACATCTGGAGCGGTCGGATCAACCTGATAGACGGTGAGCGCCATGTCGTCACCGCGGAAGAATCCATCCACGCTGGTGTCCAACGCGCCGAACACCCAATCTCCCTGCACGAAAGCAGCCATGTCGGTCGTGTCCTCGCCGGCCGCAGAAACATACAACTCGAGGGAGATATCGACACTCACTCCCTGAATAGAACCAACCATCCGGTACTCACCCTCACGGTCATCATCCAGATCGCTGACGACCTTCACCTCATTGGCCGCAGCGATGACAGAGCCGAACACTCCCAATCCACCATCGAGGTGATTCACGAACCCTCTGCCCGAAAGCTGCATGTTTGCGGTTCGCATATAGTCGAAGAAGTGATCGTCCAACAGAGCGACCGTAACCGTATGATGTCTGCCAGCGGTGAATATCGACTCCGGAGAGTCGTTTGACGTAGTGTCGTCACCGAAGATCTCGTCGAGGAAGTTGACGAGGTTTCCGGGAACTGTTAACGCCGTCGTGTCCATGAACATCAGAAACGTCGGATCCGGCACGTTCATGCTGTCGGCGCGCGCTACTTCAACCTGCACGGAACGCCCGAACTCCGTCGACACCTCTGCCTCGAGCGTGTCGATGTCGCGGTTCAACATTAGAGGAGGTCCAGGTACCAACACCGACTCACCTCTCACACGGAGCACCATGCGGTCGGCTCCTACGACTTCGTGGCGGCCCGTCACAACCAGGCCATCCACTGTTTCCACTCGAAGCTGGAGCGAATCGCCGGGCCTCATCGTCGGACAGTCATCCGGTCCCCAATAGAGTCCAAGTGAGCGGCTGAGCTCGGGCTCGCCCGGAGTTTCGGTGAACGAAACGACTCCGCAGGGGTCTTCCGACATGCTGAGATTGGTGACGGTGACGGAGGCACTGGTAACCGGCAATGGTGGCGGGTCACCAGGAATCACTGACGGGAAAGAGTCCTCGGAAGCTGACGTTCCTGTCAGCGTCTGTTCCACCAGTACCCACTGGCGGTCGATGTCGGGACGCATCACGGCGAAGACCACGAGCATCGGATCTCCCTCGGGAATCGCCACTTCGCCGAACTCGCACGAAGACACCGCGAGCGCCAGGCCCAACGCCAACAATACCCGACGCATCAGAACTCGAACTCCATGCCGATTGTCGGAAGCAACGGGAGCTGCGACAACGAACTCCTAGTCGCCGGAGTCGTGCTGTAGTCGAACGTGTACAGGAACACATTCTTGTGGTTTGTTGCGTTGATGAGTTGCAGGTATGGTCGCAGTATGCCACCCCACTTATGCCACTCCCAACGGAAGCTGACATCGAACCGGTTGTAGTAGGGGTACCGTCCACTGTTCAGTACCGAACTCGCGATCGGCTCACGCTCATAGTCGTCGAGTGAATGGTTGGTCGCGTAGTAGAACCGATGATTCCATTCCCCGACAAACGGAGTGAACGGAAGAGGCGAGCCGTAGCCCCACCGCACACTCAGGTCGCTCCCCAGCGGTCCACGCGTCTGAAGAACGACATTCAACGTATGACGTCGGTCATGAACGGCAGGGAACTCCTGTCCGTGAGCGTTTCGGGTAACTTTGGCAAGTCCGTATGAGACCCAACCAGTCAACTCACCGGAGTGTTTTTGTAGCAACAGATCACCACCCCATGCGTCGCCACTCACCGGGACGATCTCGTCTCCGTTCACTCGGGGATCTTCGCGGAGATTGAAATCCACGATATCATTGAAGGTCTTCTTGTATGCCTCCACCTTCAGAGAGACTGCGTCACCAAACCAACTCTCAAAGCCCAAGACCAGGTGGTCGGAGCTGGCTACCGGCGTCGCACTGTCGGCACCGATCCAGAAATCGAAGATGTTCCAGGAGACATTCTGGTCCCTGAGAGAGTGAATCGCCTGGTGATATCGGCCGACCGAACCTGTGAGCGCAAAATCATCGGTCAGAAACGACTTGATACCGACACGTGGCGCCCAGTTCAGGGTTCCGGGACCTTCGACGTATTCGAGGCGCACTCCCGGACGAAGCGACAACCATGGGAAAGCTCTCCACTGGTCGTCGATAAATGCAGACCAAATTCGCGGCGCATACTCGGCGGTGAACAGCTCAGCACCGAAGCTCTCGCTGCCGACGTAGTAGGTCATGCGGTAATCCTCGACGCCACCTCCAGTGCGTACGTCATGCGTTGCTCCCGGTGAGAGCGCCGCCGTTGCACGAGTCGAGAGCAAACGGACCTCGTTCTCGGCATTGAAGATTCTGGGCTCGAGACCGAATGCAGTTGAGAAGCCGGTGTAACTGGCATCCACCCTCAACTCGCGTTCGCCGAACGAGTGTCGCCAAGTGAGACCCAGCAGTCGGTTGCCCCAGTCTGCCTCGAGGTCGATCCCCGGTCGCCCCGGTTCCGGATCGATCCAAGGCCAGGAGATTACATCTTGGCCCCAATACCCCGTAGCTGAAACGACACCTGCACCAATCGGCATCGAGAGCTTCGATACCACGTCCGCGAAGTAGTAGGGCATTGTCTCACTACTCAACGCGCTGATCAGTGCGTCGGCGTAGGTACGGCGACCCGCCACGAGTAACGTTGCTTGCGTTCCGGGAACCGGCCCCTCGACGAGGAGCTTGCTCGAAATGAGAGAGACCTGGCCCCGAACGCCGATCCGATCCGAACGGCCGTTCCGCATGCCCACATCAAGCACGCTGCTGAGTCTCCCACCGTATTCGGCGGGAAACGCGCCCGTGATGAAATCGATCCTCTCCACGGCGTCCGCATCGAATGTGCTGAATAGACCACCGAGGTGTGTCGGATTGAAGATCGTAATGCCGTCTAGCTGCGTGAGGTTTTGGTCCGGTTCACCACCACGCACGTTGAAGCCAACGGTGTAATCGTTCGTGGAGATTGTGCCGGGCATGAGTTGAACCGCGCGTAGCACGTCTGCTTCACCGAGGCTGGGAAGCTGGGTGAGGGTTTCCCTCCTGATGCTCACTACACTCGGCTGCACGAGATCTTCGAACCGCTCGCGCGCGTCGAGCACCGCCTCTGCTCTGACCGGATCGAGTTGGATCGCGACAGGCCGTAGATAGACGTTCAAGGTGTCAGCATCGGGGCTCAACCAGACGGTATCGGCGGCGACACCGATGCGGGCGAAGGTTACCGCAACCCTCTCGCGTGGTACCCCGCCGAGCCGATAGAAACCATTCTCAGCTGTTGTGGCAGTCAACGCATGATCCGGAACGAGCACACGCACCCCACCCACACCAGTACTGTCTCCGGCTGAGCGAACAATCCCCACCACATCACGGCGTTGCTGCCCCACCAAGGGGGCGGCAGTACACACGAGAAGTAGAAGAGCTTCTAGTATATAGACACGCCGTTTCTTCATGGCGCTTTCAACTTTCTAGTGTGACTCTTGCTTCAGTACCCTGACAATTTACACCAGTTTGCGCACTGTGTGCCCACAATATCCGTACGTATACCAGACCCACGTATTACCAGCGGTTCATTGCCCACTTCTGGCGCCGCGCTTGACCCCGGTTTAAAGGCCGGGGTTGGGCTCACCAATCACCACCCACCATCCCCTTGCGGATGTCCAACTCGAATGCTCTAATATGGATACCATGAAGACCTGCCCAGCCTGCGAAAAAGAGTGGCCCGACGATACGAAGTTCTGCCCGCACGACGGAACTGTTTTGAGGGCGGAGATGGAGGCAGGAGATCTCATCGGTAGTCTCATCGCCGAACGTTATCACATTCTGGAAAAGCTGGGCGAGGGCGGCATGGGAGCCGTCTACCTCGCTGAACACGTGAAGATGGGCCTCAAGGTCGCCATCAAGGTAATGCCACAAGCGATGGCTAACGACGTCGACGCAATCGCACGCTTTCACCGCGAGGCAAAGAACGCAGCCCGCATCAAACACCCGAACGTTTGCGGTATCCTCGACTTTGGTGAGACCCCGGATGGTCTCATCTACCTGGCCATGGAATATGTCGAGGGTGAGACACTAACGGCTCTGCTCAAACGAGAAGGAGCACTGTCGCCAGCGAGGACGGCCGGTATCCTGGCGCAATGCTGTGACGCCCTGCAATCGGCCCACGATCTCGACATCGTGCATCGCGATCTAAAGCCTGACAATATCATGGTCACGAAGGGCCGCGACGGAACTCACTTCGTCAAGATCGTCGATTTCGGGATCGCCAAAGCGATGATGGCCGAGGACGGTCAGACGGTAACGAAGACCGGTTACATCGTCGGGACGCCGGAGTACATGAGCCCGGAACAAGTGTCCGGCGAGGCGCTGGACGGTAGGAGCGACAACTACTCCTTGGCCCTCGTCCTGTTCAGGATGCTGACCGGGTCACTGCCGTTCCGTGCCGACACGCCACAGGAGTCGCTAGCGAGCCGTTTGGCAACAGACCCGTCGAAACTCAATGAAGCCGCGCCCGGCATCGAGTTCCCAGCGCAACTTCAGGAGTTGATGGACCGGGCTCTTGCTCGCTCGCGGGATGGCAGGTTCTCGAGTGCTGTCGAGTTTGGCAAGGCGGTCGAAGCGGTGTTGAGCGGGATGCCTGATAGTACCCCACAGATCGACCTCGATGCACCGACGCACCTGATGGAGTCTGGAGCTGGTGGGGCGCCAAGAACGCCGGAGACTCCTCTGCCGGCTCCCCAGCCGGCTCCGACGGAAGCAAAGAAGGTACCGGCAAAGGCAATCCTCGCTTCCGTTGTCGTGCTGGTTGTTGGCGGCATCGGAGTGTCGGTGGTGCTGAAGGGCGGATCGGCGCCGGCGGCGACCGACTCGACGTCCCAAGTGGCTGCTGCAAACCTCCAGGTCGGGGACTCGACCGCAGCACCGGCAGACACCCTGGTGACTCCGCCTGACCAGGCACAGGCTGCCGCAACAACGGAAGGGCCCAGCGAGCAAACCCAGCAGCAGCAAAACGCCCAGGACCGAGCCTTGGCCGCAATAGAGGCCTTGGTCGCCGAAGGACGTGTGCGAACCGCGCTCGAGCGCCTCGACCAAATGCGGGACGAGGACATTACGAACGATCGTGTGAATGATCTCATAGAGCAGGCGGTGAGGACCGAGATCGACGACCTAGTTGCCAGAGGCGACTTTGATGGAGCGATCGCGAACCTCATGAACTACATCGCGGCCCGTCCTTATCTGGAGCAGATGGACACCGACCTCAAGGCCGTATATCTGGCGAAACTGGAAGTAGCGATCGACGAAGACGAGTACGGTGTAGCTGGTGCAGCCGCGTCGCAGCTGAGCCGCGCTTTCCCGCGAGACGTCGAAATGCTCTATCAGGCCAGCCTCCTCATGGCAGAGGGGGGATACCTAGCCTGGGCATTGGAGGGTTTTCAAGAGGTACTGGCAATCGACAACACCTACCGGGATCGAGATCCGATTCTATCTCATGCCAGGTCGAACTTGAGCGACGGCTGGATATCCAACATCAATAACTCTGCGCGGAAGATCGTAGGAGAGTTCTTCATCGAGGATCATCGCGCCGAGCTGACAGAGAACCTGAGTGGCGAGGAGGACAACCTCAGGCTCAACTCGTTTTTGATCCTTCGGCAGTACAGCAGAGATGATTTCGCGGCATTGGATTTGTTCGAGTTCCACCGCTTGAACATGGCGCGCATAGCCAACTACCGAAACCGCGGCCAGCCGTTTGACTGGGCCGTTGATTTCTTCCTGCAGCTGACAGATCAGGATCGCATTCAGCAGGCGATTTCGGCACTGGAGATCGTGTTGACCAGTGATTCAGTGGCAAGTGCGACGGCGATATTGAGTGAATGTCAGGAGACGATCGACAGCCTGAGGCATCTCCCATCTAGATCTTGATGAAGATCCGCCTGCGATACAGCAGGTACATCGCTCCAAACAGAACCAGAACGTACGTCACGGCAAACGCGAGCGATCCGTTCAGTGGTCCGGCCCACGGCACAAAGAGGTGCTGGTAGATCCAGGAATAGAGCGACGTAGCAGAACCATCCGCTGCCGGCACTCGTATCAGCAACATCATGTCAACTAGAATCCCTGATAACACATACACGGCAATCGCATTCATGCCAAACACCACTCCCGGGAACGCCCAGCCACGCCACCCTTTGATGTCGATCAGCCAATAGCAGACGCCCAGGAACTGCAACGCAGCACCGGCGGTGAACACCACGTAGGAGCTGGTCCAAATGTTCTTGTTGATCGGGAACGCGATGTTCCAGACCAATCCCAGTAAAATTCCAGCCCAACCGAGAACGAACATCCAGCCCGCGATCTCCATTCGCTCTCTGCCCGAGCGGAGCAGGTGCCCGGTCAACAATCCGAGAAGCGCGGTCGATATTGCCGGCATTGTGCTGAGAAGGCCTTCAGGATCCCAAGTGTTGCGCCAGGTATGGCTGCCGAACACGGCACGGTCGATGAAGGCAGCGAGGTTTCCGTCTGGTGAAAGGTCCCCGACACCGAACCCGGGCACCGGCACGAGCCCCATGAGCCACCAATATGTTAGCAGCAGCGCTCCCGCGGTCACTGCCTGTCCGCGAATCCCCACTTTGAGCGCGACCAATGAGGCAAAGAAGTACACGACACCGATTCGCTGCAAGACTCCTGGATACCGCATGCCTAGCAGATCAAACCGCGGGAAGGCGTTCAGAAACAGGCCGATGCCAATGATGATGAGGCTTCGTTTGACAACTCTCAAAAAGATGGCGGTTTGGTTGTCACCTCTCTCGATGCGTGGAACGAGAGAGAAGGCCATCGCGGCCCCGACGATGAACAAGAAGAACGGGAAGATCAGGTCGGTCGGTGTCCAGCCGTGCCATTCGGCGTGAAGAAGCGGCGGATAGACGTGACTCCAGCTGCCGGGGTTGTTGACCAGTATCATTCCAGCGATCGTAATTCCGCGGAATACATCCAGTGAGGTCAGCCGGCCGGCCGGTAACTCTGCACTACCTGTGGGCACCAGAGCATACTCCTCGGTTCGTCGCCGGAATAACACAACCAGGCGGCTGGATCAATGTTGTGTTGGGATTGGAGTCGGACCCGACAGGGTCAGGCGGCTGAGAAACAAGCTCCACGAGCTAGGGAACGTTGGTGTTCAGCGTTTTTCTTCCGATCCGCCGAACGCGTCGTTGAGAATTGACTTCTCCAGTCGCGTGATCGTATCCGTATCACGGACCAGGCTTCGCATCTTTCCCCTGGCCGCCGCCCCGATAATGCGCAGCTGCTCGGCATAGCGCCTACATTCCCTGCAAATCAGCAAGTGCATGCGGGTCCTGAGTCGCTTCATCACACCCAGAGACGCCAGTTCGTCGCTGGCGACAATACGGGAGACCTCTTTGCAGTTAAGCACCCACGGGCCCCTCAAAACCTCTTGATTCAAGACATTCACGAAGACGGTTCCGAACTCTGTGGAGGAGTACACCTAGGTTTGTGCGCGTAACTTCGAGAACATTACAGATCTGCTCGGAGTCCATCTCCTCTATCTCCCGCAGTACGAAAGCCATTTTCTGCTTTGACGGGACCTCCTCGAGGCAGTCATCAATTCCCTGTCTCACTTCTTGCTCGAACACACCTGCATCGACAGGTCTGGGCGGCCTGGCCCAGAATCCTCCACTATTGAATCGCTGCTCGAACACCTCGTCGATGTCGTCGGTCTCCCGATCGCGTTTTTGCCGGCGGCGGGTCTCAGCGATTTTCTTGTAGAGGATTCCGAAGAGCCAAGTCCTCACATGGGATCTGCCCTCGAATCGGTGCGCCGATTCGATAAACGTGGCAAACGTGGACTGCGTCACATCTTCGGCCACAGGCCTCTCCAGGCCTGCTCCCAGCGCCGCTCTGAGAATCTGAGGCAGATATGCGTGCACGACATCCGAAATCGCTTCCTGGTCGCGGTCACGAATCCGAGCTGCCAAAGCAGACTGATCGGCCCCGGTTTCCTCTCCGTCAGGTCTGTTGGCGCGGTTGCTCACAGATTGGGTAGCCCTTTCGGTTGTAAGAAATGGGCCCCTCCACCCACCAACGTGTTGAAGCCAGGAACGGCCTGCAACATGGGCATGTTTCACAAGATACGACAACGAAACGAGAGAGGGAATGAAAATGAATGCAAGAACTCTGGGTCGGGGGGTCTATGGCGGGCTTGCGGGGGGCGTTGTCTTCGGCGCAATGATGGGCATGATGGGAATGCTCCCAATGATAGGCCAGATGGTTGGCTCGCCCAATGCGGTGGCGGGCTTCGTCGTCCATATGGTAAACAGTGCAATAATCGGAGCCGGTTTTGCCATCGTCTTTGGAAAAGCGGCGAACGGTTTGGGCGCGGGACTGTCGGCCGGCCTGCTCTACGGTGGCATATGGTGGCTGCTCGGCCCCCTGACCCTGATGCCGCTTTTCATGGGGATGGGGTTGGGTGTCAATTGGAACGCCGCGGCAGCGGTCGCAATGCTGCCGAGTCTCGCCGGTCATCTGGTCTACGGCACTATCCTCGGGGCCGTATTTGCCATGAGCCGTGAACGGAGCCTGGCGTATGCGAACCCACGGCCTCGGTAGCCCCTCAGAAACAGGAGCACTCAACGAAGCGACAGCCCTTTGGGGGGCCGCCAGACACTTGAGCGGCTCCCTTTTCACAGGGAGTGCACTGCTAACCGCGGAAGACCGCCGAGGGGCGTGGACCGCGCCGCTTCCCTAATGCAACCTGTTCGAGGCCAGCGGCAATGAACGTCAACTGCAGATCCATCTGGTCGCGGACAGGCATCGGCTGAAGTCCAAATTCTTCAGCACGGGCCGCGACACCTAGTTCGTCGCGAGTCTCGTCGGTCAGCTGACTGGTCCACTCGGCAATACGTTCTTTCCACTCTAGAGCCACCGGATCAGGTGGGCCTAAATCCTCCCCGACACCTGGCGTCATGAAAAGGGGCATTTCGGACACAAGTGTCAGAGGGTCTCCACCAAACGATCGAATCGTCTCCATCGAGCTGGGACGGAAAAGAGCGGCTGTCTGCTCGTCACCCAGCTCTAGGAAATGTTCACGCATATACCGTGAGTCAGGACGCGTACAGAAACCTCGTCCGAGCCGGAAGAATCCCTTCTCGCCATTGCGCTCCACGTCGTGCAGCGGGTACCCAAGATCTGTGACACGAGCTACACAGCGCTCCTTCAATTCTTCACAACGGTCCTTCCACTCTGCCTCGATCAGAAACCAGGGGCCAGCGGCAAAACCCATCCCATGAAGCGACATATGCAGCGCAAATGGCCCTGCCGACTGCCTCCACCACTCAAAGACCGCTTGGTTTTCCGGGCGCGCAGCAGTGTCATGCTGGTCGCGCGGAAATCCAAACTCAATGTCGTCGCCAGGGAGTTCGCGATCTCGGTGCGCGAGGTACTGGACGATATCGTACCTGCTCTCGCAATCTGACTGCCATGCCCCGTTGCGCTCTTCCCCGTCCGGATTTACGTGAGGAACGATCCACCACTGGTATTCTGAGAGAAGCGGGTGAGCTTCCGGGAGTTCCGAGAGAAACCCACAGAACCGATGCAGCAGCCGAGGTCCCACCGGCTCGTCGGCATGGCATCCCGCCAGCAGGCTCACGCGTTGGACTCCTCTGCCGAATCGGAATGCTCGGATAGCCTTTCCCTCTCGGGAACGGCCGATTTCCTCGCCTAACCTAGAATCGATGGCGGATGCCCGGAGGATATCGTTGATTCGATCTCTCATAGTATCAGATCTCAGTATTCACTCCAGAAACAACAATTCCAAGAACTCTCTTCAGATTGTCCTCTCGAGAGACAGCCGGACCTGTGAACGGGTCCACGGGGTATACGCGAGCGTGGCAGTCGATGGGGCAGGGCCTAACAACCCAAACACACCGTGACGAATTTTCAGAGAGCCTACCTCAATCACAGCGAAAGGCGGAATGCCGATGAACCCAAAAACGTATGCGCAGCGGACCGGAGCATCGAGTTCCGACAGCGGCGTTGACGCGTTGATCAGACGCGGAAGTGCCGGCATTTCCCGGCGACGTTTCATATGGAGCGGCGTTGGTGCTCTGACATTGCCGATGTTTGGGGGCTGTCTGGGATCCCCCACCACTGTCGACGATACAGAATCCAGTGCGCGGCTTTCGGCCAGGCCGGGCACACCAACAGAGACACCCACCCTTGGTCTCAGCGAACTCGGCCTGGGCGGCAGCCGTGACGGCCTCATGTACGTTCCGGAAAGCTACTCGGCTGACCGATCCTACCCGCTGTTCATCGGCCTCCACGGGGCCAGTGGCGACGCTGATAGCTGGAACGGGAGCTACCCGGGCCGCGCGGAAGAACGTGGCATGGTGTTCCTCGCCCCGGATTCGCGCAACAGCTCCTGGGATCTGATGACATATCCGGATCGAGCCTTCGGGCCGGATGTGGAATTCCTGGATGAGATGCTGCACTTTGCATTCGAACGCTGCCGAATTGACCCGACGCGGATCGCCTTGGGCGGGTTCTCCGACGGTGCGTCTTACGCGCTTTCACTCGGAATTGGCAACGGCGATCTATTCACCCACCTGGTCGCCTATTCGCCTGGCTACTACGTAGTACCTGACCCAGTGGTGGGGACGCCGCAGATCTTCGTGTCTCACGGTCCGCTCGACACAGTCCTGCCGTTTTACAATACGGCGGACACGATCGTCCCGGCCCTGCGCGACAGCGGTTACGACGTGACGTTCCACGAGTTCGACGGGGGGCATGAGGTCCCAGCCGAAGTGTCGGATACCGCGCTGGATTGGTTCTTCGGTGTGAGCTGAGTGACGTCACCCCGCACTTACTGTTCCGGGCGGGGCGACCTGTCGGGTAGTTCCCAGCCTGAAGTCGTCGTACAATGCTCTGGACGCAGAACGTGGTACGGCACCGGCAGAAGAAAAGCGGTGTTGTCGACGAAACGCGTTCCACGCTGAAACCTTCACCTGGTGTTACGCGTCTAGTCATATGCTGGACTGGGTAACAACAGGATGGCAGACACAAGTTGGAACAATGGAGCTACGCGACCGCCTGCAA
>JBDGYW010000061.1:0-17219 GCA_039588935.1 Gemmatimonadota bacterium
GTAGCTGGAAAGCCAGGAGACTACGGGAATGAGCCGGACCCCGATTGAGGGACATGGCGAAGTCAGGCCGTGAGAGTGAATGGGGCCGAGTAAGCGATGACACCGAATGGATGTCCCTAACCCTCGGACTGTAGAGCACTCCTCGTACTCGGACGGGAAAAGAGTAACGCAATGGCTAAGTCCTTTGTTCACTTCCGTCTTCCCGTCGCCTTAAAATCTCGAGCCTGTTGCCCATGCGGGTTCAACTCCCGCCCCCGGCACTTTGTTTTCAGGGAGTTAAGGAAGCTGGCGGACGTGTAGTGCCTTGGCTGCGGGCCAAAATGTGATCGAACTGTGATCGTTTATCTCGTGACAGTGCCCCTTGTGCCCAAGATGTGATTAGAGTGTTCGACCCTGCCTTCTTGAGTTACATCAGACCATCGCTGGCTACCTTGTCAGTTTTTCTTGCCGCGAGCAGCACCGGAACGCGGCGATTCGAGGGTTCGGTATGACTAGAGTTCATAGAACTGCCGCGGGGGTAGAGATCTTTTTCGCAAGGGGCAAAAAGGTGCAGTCGCCCTTCGATTTCATCGTCAGATACCGGGAGCCCGGGAAGAGGATAAGGACGCCAAAGCATATACACTGGATTATCGACCTATATATCAAGGACGCACATCGACCATCGCTGACCATGGCTGGAACAACGGACCTTTTCACGGCGCACCTGGACCACTACACTCCGGTATACAATTCCTCATCGTTCAAGGGATTGAGCGGTGGCCAGTCTACTGGAGAGGACTGATGAAGGACAACCAGCACCGATTGGATCGAAGAGTATTCCTGAAAACCGGCATCGGCGGAGTCGCGGTGGCCGTGATTCCCGGCCTGATCGACCCGGAATCACTATTGGCACGCGGCAAGGGCTCCGCCGGGGATACTGGAATCAAGGATGTCATCAGGGAGGAGATCCTGTTTGCCGGGATCCGCAAACCGATCAAGGAACGGGCGGAGCTCAAGCCGAGGATCGAGAAGCTCAGGAGAATGTGCGGAAAGAAGATCGCTGGCCCGCTGACGCACATTTTCAGGTTTGATACGCAGGTGGACGGATACGATTCCGAGGTCGGCTTTCCGGTCTCCGAAAGTATCGACGCGGGCGAGATCAAGACGCACACGCTACGCCGGATGCATTTCTTCTCACTCCTGCATGAAGGGCCCGCCGTTACCATACGGGAGACGACCGGCAAGCTGTACGGATACATGGAGAGAACCGGTCTTTCACCGGATCTCGAACTGGGGGAGGCGTACCACCGCTACGATCCCGAAGACATGCGGGTTGAGGTCATGGCCTCATTTCTCGCCTGGCCGGAAGAGTACCGTAAGCAGCTGATTCGGGTTCTGGGAAGCGATGCCGCGAACAAGATATGGCAAGGCGGGGAAAGCATTACAGCACACACGCTGGTGGACGAAAGGTGTGCTTGGGTGGCCAAGTCGATCGACCGGCTCAAGAAATCGACCACCGTCGAGCAGCAATTCGACATCCTGTCCCGGGTTGCACTGATCAGGCCGGTCGAGGAAATAGGGAAATACAAGAAGATCTTCGACGAGGCCAAGGACATAAACGCCGTCTTCGAGGCCCAGCACCGCAAGCTTGAGTCGACCCGCACGGGCGGATTCGTCGACCCCCCCTGGTTCGACGGCAAGATCCTCCACGTCAGCAAGGTGCCGTACAACAAGGAGAAGTATCTCGAGGCAAAGACGCCGCGGGAAGTCAGAAGATCCTACTGCTTCTGCGCGCTGGTGCGAGAGGCAAAGGATCCGAAGATCGATCCGATCTTCTGCTACCGCGCCGCCGGGTGGGCCAGGCAGTTCTGGGAACCGATCCTGGGTGTCGAGTTCAAGCGCTGCAAGATCACCCATTCGATCCTGAAGGGTGACCGCTTCTGCGCTTGGGACTACTACCTGGATTCCTAGAGTACAGTCGATGGAGAGAAACATGCTGATGCGCGCGTTTGCGATGTTGCTGGCCCTGGCTCTGCCCGGTTGTGTTCCGTCCGGTACCACTCCTGGAGGTGATGCGGGTTCCGATCGGGACCATACCATCATTTCCGGCGCCTACCTGGATCAACCACTGCCCGGGAGCGAACCGGTGCTCTTCGCACCGGGTATCGTATCCACCGCCCACCATGACCTTACGCTGTCCATCGCTCCGGGCGCGGAATCGATGGTGGTGACCCGCTCCGATCTCACCTGGCGCTCTTTCCTCATCCAGATCGAGCAGCAGGGCACCGACGTTCCCTCACTGTCGATCCCCCCTTTCACCAGCAAGTATGCCGACAGCTATGCCGCCTTCTCGCCCGACGGCAGAAAGATCTTCTTCAACTCCGACCGTCCGCTCGAGGCGGGAGGTGAGCCGATCGAGGGCCGGGATATCTGGGTGGTGGAGAGAACGTCAAGTGGGTGGGGAGTGCCGCGGCATCTCGGCCCGCTGGTGAACTCGGAGAAGTACCAAGCCTGCCCCTCGGTGACCGCCGACGGTACGCTCTATTTTCACGCCTGGGTCGGTGGCGATGCCACGCGGAACGCCGAGCTGTTCCGATGCCGGTTGATCGACGGCCGGTACGGGCCGCCGGAGAACCTGGGGCCGGCGATCAACACACCGGCGCCGGAGTTCCACCCTTACGTCGCCCCGGACGAGAGCTTCCTGCTGTTCGACGCCTAGGGTCGCGACGACAGCTTCGGCGGCAACGACCTGTACATCAGCGTCCGAGACGAGGACGGCACCTGGTCACAGGCGCGCACCCTCGGCGCGGCGCTCAACACCGAGCATGGCGAGCTGCGCCCGCGACTGTCGCCCGATGGCAAGTTCCTGTTTTTCACCAGCAGCCGTTACCCGGAGCGCCGCGAGTTCGACCGGCGCCTGACTTACGAGGAAGTGGCCCGGCACCTGGATGGACCGCTGAACGGCAGCCAGGACATCTACTGGGTCGATGCCGGCGTCCTGAGCCCCCTGTTCACCGAACACCGGTAGGATGGCGTCCGGGTGTAGTGGTCCACCGGATCTTGTGGGTTGAACGCCGCCCGTAGCTCGTTCCCTAGCAAGCAGTTATCCTACCTCCGGATCGGTCGCTCCCGCATTCCTTCCGGAGGCTCTTCATGCTGCGAATAGCGCAGTATTAAAAAATCCCTCCGCCGAAAGGCTGGCCGCGCCGAGTCCGATCCGCGGTCATTCAGGTGATTTCTCTGGCTTGCGGCGCGCGTCGGATCACACCCTCGCGGGTTCGACCTTGGCCTTCTCAGCACCGTTTAGTTTCGCTGGTCCACTACACCGCGGGTCGGATCAAGTCGGTACTTGTACAAAACGCACGAGGATCCGATATCGGGACGTTGTTGTCCCAAAAGCGGACATTGACTGGAGTCGGATTGTCCGGACGCGAGTAAAGCATGTGGGAGTTGTGGTCTTGCGCGGGATTCGCGCTGGCACGCACTTTGCGAGAATCACTGTTCCTGCTCCGCCATTAAGGAACCATACGATGTGTCTGCTACTCCCCAGTGATGGGCTCCGTTGGAGTTACCATGGGCAATCTCCTGCTTGATGTTCGCTATTGCCTTCGAAACCTGTCTGCAAGACCTGGGTTTACTTTTGTGACAGTGTTGACTCTGGCGTTAGGCATTGGTGCCAATACTGCAATATTCAGTGTGATAGATGGCCTGCTGTTGCGCGCTCTTCCCTTCAATGAGCCGGACCGCCTGGTTATGATTTGGGAGCAGAACTACCTACGTGGTCAAGATCACAACGTCGTGGGTCCGGCCAACTATCTGCGTTGGAAGGAACGGAATCAGGTTTTCGATCAGATGGCCGCCTTTAGTACATTCAGCTCCATCTTGACCGGCGTGGGTGAGCCGCAACAGATTCCGATCGGCTTCGTCTCCCACGATTTCTTCGATTTGCTGGGAGTAAGGGCACACATTGGACGCACCTTTCTTCCCGAGAATGCACAGTCTGGCGAGGCGAATGTCGTACTTCTTTCGAACGGCTTCTGGCAGAATCACTTCGGCTCCGATCCCGGCATCATCGGCAAGACCATTACGCTAGACGGCAACACGATGCAGGTGATCGGTGTCATGCCGCCGCGATTCAATATGCCTTCGGAAGTCAACATCTGGATGCCGCAGGTATTTACTGAACGCCATAGGACCTGGCGCGGCAGGTACTTGACGGTTCTCGCTCGCGTGAAGCCCGATATGGCGATGCAAGAGGCCCAGGCGGGAATGAACCTTCTTGCCAAGCAACTAGAGAAGGAGGACCCAGAGTTCAACAACGGCTGGGGTGTCCAGGTCATACCCCTACACGAGGAATTGACTGGTGGCATTCGTCGTTCGCTCATTGTGCTGTTGGGGGCAGTCGGACTTGTGCTGCTGATAGCCTGTGTCAATGTGGCGAATCTGCTCATCGCTCAAGCTTCGGTTCGAAAGAAGGAGTTTGCCTTACGAGCTGCCCTGGGCGCAGATAGGAAGCGTTTGGTTCAACAACTTCTAACCGAAAGCACAATACTTGCTGTCATGGGCGGCGGCGGGGGTCTTTTTGTGGCTTCGTTTGGTTTGGAAGCTTTACTGGCCATCGCGCCCGCTGATATTCCCAGCTTCGTTGAGATTTCGTTGAACACAAAGGTCCTTGGTTTTACCCTAGTCATCTCACTTCTTACGGGTTTGTTGTTTGGTCTTGCACCTGCTCTCCAGATCTCCGGACTTAATCTGCATGGTGTGCTCAAAGAAGGCGGCAGAACCTTGATCGGCGCTCTATCTCAACGCAGACTTCGCAACGTATTGGTCGTCGCTGAGGTAGCTCTCGCTTTGGTCTTGCTCATCGGTGCCGGGCTGCTGATCAGGAGCTTCGCGGTGCTTCTGGCCGTTGATCCCGGCTTTCGTCCGGGGAACCTACTGACGATGAATATCCAACTTCCCGCGTCGAAATATGGCCTTCCCCACCAGCAAGCGACATTCTTCGAGCAGGCCATCGATCGCGTTCAGAACGTTTCAGGGGTTGAGTCATCCGCCGCAATCTCTTTCCTCCCGATGGCCGGACCGGGTGCATCCACGGCCTTTATGATCGAGGGGAGGCCTGCACCGGCGGCCGGGGAGGCCGAGATCGCTGAGATCCGGTCCGTCACGAAGGACTACTTCCGCACAATGGGTATTGCCCTACTGCGCGGGCGGTTCTTTGGCGATCCTGATGGACCCGATGACCCGAAGAAGATCATCATCAACGAGACAATGGCCGATCGCTTCTGGCCTGGGAAAGATGCTGTCGGAAAGTTTGTGGTGATGTTTTGGGGAGGACAAGTGCGAGGCGAGATCGTGGGCGTTGTTGGGGACGTAAGGCACTCGGGTCTCGATAGCAGTCCGCGATCCACATTGTACTGGTTCATGCCTCAGTTCCCTTACAGCTTCATGACACTCGTAGTTCGCACCAGCGTCGATCCCCTGTCACTTTCAGCAACGCTCCGAAGCGAAATCGCAGGAATTGACCCCGATCAACCGGTGGCCTACATTCAACCGATGAACAGGGTGCTCTCTGATTCGGTCAAGAGGCCGCGTTTTACGATGCTCCTGCTTGGAGCTTTTGCCGCCATAGCACTACTGCTCGCGGCGGTAGGAATTTATGGCGTCGTATCCTACTTCGTGGGCGAGCGCACCCACGAAATCGGCGTACGAATGGCCCTCGGCGCTCGGCGCTTCGATGTACTGAGAATCGTTGTGTGGCAGGGCTTGATTCCAACTATCGCTGGAGTTGTTTTGGGTCTGTTCGTGGCATCTTATCTGATGAGCGTCATGTCCAGGCTTCTATTCGGAATAACGCCGACTGATCCGGCAACTTACGCCACGATCTCAATCCTGTTCACCGCTATCGCACTGATTGCCTGCTATATTCCCGCCCACAAAGCAACGAGCGTCGACCCGTTAGTTGCGCTGAGGTATGAGTGACGACTGGCGTGCCCCTGCATACTGACCCGAAGTTGATCTGACGGCTGCCGCCTCTGGACTGTGCTGGTCCACCGAATCTTGTCGTCTGAACCACCGCCCGTAGCTCGTTCCCCAGCAAGCAGTTATCCTACGTCCGGACGAGTCGCTCCCGCACTCCTTCCGGAGGCTGCTCATGCTGCGAATAGCGCAGTATCAGAAGATCCCCCTGCCAAAAGGCTGGCCGCGCCGCGTCCGATCCGCGATCATTCAGGTGATTTGCTTGGCCCACTTCTCCCTCATCACCACCCGCAGCTGGGCTGTACTGGTCCACCGAATCTTGTGGTCTGAACGCCGCCCGTAGCTCGTTTCTCAGCAAGCAGTTATCCTACCTCCGGACGGGTCACTTCCGCATTTGCTCCGGAGGCTCTTCATGTCAGGTATAGCGCAACCTCATAACATCCCTTTGCCGAGAGGCTGGCCGCGCCGCGTTCGATCCGCGGTCATTCAGGTCATTTCTCTTGCCCGCGTCGCGCGTCGAACCACACCCTTTCGGGGACGATCTTGCCTGGCTTGCCCCCGTTTAGTTTCGCTGGTCCACTACAGTGAACCCTATTCCAATGTCGCGCTGTCCAGGTTCAGCTTGTCGATGGGGATGCGCTCCGCGTCCGGGCGATTCCTCTTCAGTGCGGGGAAGAACGCCGATCCATCGCCCACGACGACCAAGCTCGCACTCTTCGGATCGTAGAGGCGAGCGGCCAGCGTTTGCACCTGTTGCGGCGTCACCGCAGAGACGTCGGCCACATAGGACTGCAGCCTGTCGAGCGGCAGGTTGAACGATGCGAGCTGCGTGAACTGGTCGGCGATTCCCGAGGTCGTCTCCACCACACGCCCGAACCGACCGATCAGGTTCGCCTGCCGCGCGCCGATCTCGGCTACCTCGGCCGTCGCCATCCCGAGTTTGGCGAGCTCGATCTCCATGAGCTCGACGACTTGGATCGCCGCATCGTTGCGCGTCTGCGCGATGGCGACGATCGGCCCCGGCGCCAGGCGCTCGGATAGGATGGATCTTGCGCCGTAGGAAAGCCCGCGCTTGATTCGGATCTCCTGATTGAGCCGCGCCGAATAGCCGCCTCCCAAAATCGAGTTGGCGACGAGCGCCGGGAAGAAATCGGCATCCGTGCGCGCAAGACCGCGCAAACCGAAACTGACCGCGGCCTGGCCCGATTTCGGCAGATCGACGACCACCGTACGGTGTTGATCCGCGAACAGCGCCACGTTCGGATCGCCCTCGAGCGCCACGGCAGGCTTGGACCAGTCGCCGAAGAAGCGCGCGGCGAGTTTCACGCCCTCGTCCGGCGACACGTCGCCTGAAATGACGAGCACGGCGTTGTCCGGGCGCCAGTGCGCGGCGTGGAATCCCGCAACCTCGTCACGCGTGATGGCGGCGACGCTCGTCGGCGACGGCACGCTGCCATAGGGCGCGGCCCCGAACAGAACACGCGACATCGCATAGCGCGCAATGCTGCCCGGCTGGCGCAGATCGATGGACAAGCCGTCGAGCGTTTGTTGGCGCTGCCGCTCGACCTCCTCGGGCGCGTAAGCGGGATTGCGCACCACGTCGGCCATGATGGCGAACGCATCCTCGACGCGGTCGGAGCGCGTCTCCAACGCTACAGTCGAACTGTCCGCCCCGGCGGCCGCGGAGAGCGAGGCCCCGAGTGACTCTATCTGCCGTGCGATCTCGGTCGCGCTGCGCGTCTTCGTGCCCTTCGTCAGCACGTCGGCCGCAAGGTCCGCAAGCCCGCCGCGGCCGGGGGCATCGCTGCTCGTGCCCGACAGAACACGCAGCTTGGCGCTGAGCAACGGAAGGTCGCGCTTCGGTGCCACGATCACTCGCAAACCGTTTGGCAGTGTGCGATCGGCCGGCGTCGGCAGCTTCGCCGAAACGGCCGGGCCCGGCTCCGGCGGCTTCGCGCGTGTCGCCTCGGGCGCGAGTGTGTAGGTCGGGATCTCGCTTTGCGGAATGTCGAGCCTCTGGGCCTCGATCGTGTCGGCCGTCTGGATCTCATCAGCCTGCGCGTCCTGGGGCCTGGCCTCCTCCGACAGATAGCGGATCGTCACGCGGCGCTGATCGTCGAGAATGCTCTGTGCCACGCGTTGCACATCGGCGGCCGTCACAGTCTGGACTGCGGTCAACAGCTTGTCGGCATAGGTCGGATCGCGATGGCGCATGACAGCGTTAGCGAGTTCGGTCGCCCGACCGAACGCGGTCTCTCGCTGCTTCAGCGCCTCAGAAACAAGTTCGTTCTTCGCCTCGTCGAGTTCCGCGTCCGTTACCACGCTATCGCGGACGCGCGCGATTTCGGCCATCAGGCTCTTCACGCCATCCTCCGATGACTTGCCTTCGCTCAAGATCGCAATCAGACTGTAAGCACCGGGGTCACGAGTCGGCTCGTAGAACGTGAACACTGCCGTCGCAACCCGCTGAGTGTAGACCATCGATTGGTAGAGCCGCGAGCTTTTGCCTTTCGACAGGATGGCGTCGAGCACGCTTAGCGTCGCCTGATCCTGGCTCAACGAATTGGGTGCCGGATAGGAAATCGAAACCGCCGGCAGCGGTGTGTTCGGCTCATAGACCGTGTATTCGCGCGGACCCGCGCGTCGAGGTTCCTTCGCCGTCACGCGCGGAATGGGACGTTTCGGCGTCGCGATCGGAGCGAAATACTTATCGATCCACTCGTCGAATTCCGCCTGATCGAAATTGCCGGAGACGACGAGCACCGCGTTGTCCGGCCGGTAGTACGTCGCATGGAACGCGCGCACGTCGTCGATCGTCGACGCATCGAGATCCTCGATCGAACCGATCCCTGGCCGTCCGTACGGATGCACGCTGAAATTCGCCTGTACGAGATAGAGCCTGAACAAACGGCCATAGGGCGAGGCGAGAATGCGCTGGCGGAACTCTTCCTTCACCACATCGCGCTCGGACTCGAAGACCGCCTTGTCGACGACGAGCGAGCCAATGCGCTCCGCCTCTGCCCATAACACGCGTTCGAGGTGGTTTGCGGGCACGACTTCGTCGTAGTTCGTGAAATCGCTCGACGTGGACGCGTTGTTGAAACCGCCGACATCCTCCGTCAGGCGGTCTAGCATCTCGGCCGGCATGTTGCGCGTCGCCTTGAACATGATGTGTTCGAATAGATGCGCAAAGCCGGAACGACCTACTGGATCGTCTTTGGACCCGACGTCGTACCAGACCTGCACGGACACGTTCGCCGTGTTCGCATCCGGCATCGCATAGACGCGCAGACCGTTCGGCAGCGTACGTTCGATAAACCTTAGCGGCTCGACTTTGAGCGTTTTCACCTCGGGTTCGGATGACTTTTGCGCTGGTTCGGAACAGGCGGACAAGGCGACGACGGCAAGCGTCGATACGGCGGCGGCGAAATGCGACCTCATGACAACTCCTAATGATTGCGGCACAAGTGCCTGCGTAGCGTCTGGAAAGACGATCGGCGCACCTCACATGCAATTCTAGCCGATCTCGCAGCCCGCCGACGGCTGTCGATTGTTCCGGCGATCTTCAGCTGCTTTTGGGCACGCTGACTTAGGCGCAGGGACGACGCGTTTCGAACTGCACGGGCCTTGAGTCTCCAACTCTGGGTCGGGGTGTAGTGGACCAGCGATTCTTGTGATCTGAGTGACTGCTCGTAGCTCATTCCCCAGCAAGTAGTCACCCTACCCCGGGCCGGATCCTTTCTTGTATTCCATTCGGAGGCAATCCATGCTGGGAGCCGCGCAGTACCACACCATTCCTCTGCCCAAAGGCTGGCCGCGCCGCGTCCGGGCCGCGGTCATCCAGGTGATTTCGCTGGCCCACTTCTCACTCATAGCCACCCGCAGCTGGGCCGCCAACAGCTGGAATGCCGGGCTGCGGTTGAAGTGTGAGAACGAGCGTCTTCGGCAGGAACTGGCACTGTTCCGGGAGGAGATGCGGCTCAAGGATTCCCGCATAGAGCGGATTCCAGCCCAGCGTCGCCCTCATTACACCCCGATTGAGAGGCTCGCCATCCTTGAACTCAGGGCGGCCCGGGGTTGGAGTCAGGCGCAGACAGCCGAGCGGCTCCTGGTGACGCCGCTCACCGTGGCTTCCTGGATGAGCCGCCTCGATGAAGGAGGCCCTCGCGCCATCCTCCAGATCCGTGTGCCCGTGAACAAGTTCCCCGACTTCGTCGCTTACATCGTCCGCCGGCTCAAGATCCTCTGCCCCTCCCTGGGCAAAGCCAAAATCGCCCAGATCCTGTGCCGGGCGGGCCTCCATCTCGGTTCGACAACGGTGCGCCGCATGCTGCGGGACGCGCCTCGAAAGCCTCCCGCCGAGGCCTGTGTCATGGCAACTCGAATCGTCACGTCCAAAAAACCGAATCATGTCTGGCATCTCGATCTTACGACCGTCCCCACCTCTCTCGGCTTCTGGACCGCCTGGCTTCCGTTCGCCTTGCCGCAGCGCTGGCCCTTCTGCTGGTGGCTCGCTCTCGCCGTCGATCACTACTCCCGGCGGGTCGTTGGCTTCAGGGCCTTCCCGCAGCAACCTTCCTCCGAGACAGTGCGTGCATTCGCTCAGCACGCGGTCCGTGAAGCCACAGTCGCGCCACGGCATCTTGTGACGGATCGGGGCGAACAGTTTCGAGGTCGTGACTTCCGGATTTGGTGTCGCCGTCGAGGCATAACGCAGCGCCTCGGTGCAGTCGGCAAACATGGGAGCATCGCCGTAATCGAGCGCTTCATACGGACGATGAAGGAGGAGTGCACCCGGAGGCTGCTGATTCCCTACGACCGCCACTCTTTTCAACGGGAGATCGCGCTGTACGTCACCTGGTACAACACTCACCGGCCTCATACCCTGCTCGGTGCACAAACGCCGAACGAGGTCTACTATAGTCGGCCGCCGGCCTGCACCGCACCGCGCTTAGAACCACGCCGGTGCTGGCCTCGGGGCTCTCCCTGCGCCGCCCCGTTGGCGCCAGTTCGCGGTCGCCGCGGGGTGCGTCTGAACTGCCGTGTCAACCACGTTCAGGGTCGCAAGCATCTCCCGATCGTCTCTCTCGATCGCGCGGCTTGAAGGCGAGTGTTCCCCTCGTTCACCGATTTGATTTACATCGACTCGCAGGCTCAGTCTGCCCGATATCAAGAACTCTACTCGCCATCCCCACAGATCAGGCGCTCTCTCCTCCTGCTCTCCCCCTGCCACGACCACACTCCCGCCTGTCGTTGCCAGATTTTGCGATCTTGTCCTCTATAACATTCGGTGGACCACTACAGCCGCCAGGTAATTCACAACCGGGTGATTGGGATTGACTGTCAGCACTTTTTCGCAGAATTGGAGAGAAGACCGACATTCGACAGGTGTACTGGCAGCAAATGCGCTTCTTCTCTTTTCCCGGAAACTCTCATCTATCTCTCCATTTGGGGGTAGACAGGAAAGCAGCGATGTTCCTGAGAACAGAATAGTGCTTACCACGATAGAACCAGTTTTCATCATGGTGTATCCTCTAGTTTAGGTGTGGTGGTCTAGCGATGTTCTAGCCTGAACCTTAGTCCATATTCTGTCCCCCACTAACTGGATATCTTACCTCCTGACCGACTCTTCTCTTGTCGCCTCCGGAAGTTGTCTATGCCGGCGGTCCCTCAGTACCTTGCCGTCCCTTTACCCAAAGGCTTGCCGACCCAGATCCGATCCGCGATCACTCAGGTCTCTCCCGTGGCTCATTCCTCGCTCATCTAATCCGTCAAAAAGGATCAATTGCTCAGTCGGTGCGGTCGGATTTCTCATGCAGTTTCATATCGACGAACTCGATGGCGCGGTCAAGTCGCTCAGTGAAATCCTTCGGGAAGTCGTGGCCGAGGCCTGGAATCACAATATGCTTGTACTCGAATCCGTATTCGTCGAACACGGCTGCCATGGCGAGTTGCCTCGGGCCGTAGTAGTCGTTCTCTCCTGCGATCATCACCCCGCGCACCTTCCGTTTGGCGGCTGCTTTCACCCTATCGCTGGAGAAGCTCTCGGGTTTGCCTGGGCAGCCTCCGACAAAGCCGATTGTCCGGATGACTTCACTCAGTACCACGTCGATGGCCATTGTCCCGCCGGCCGAGAAACCGCCAATGATCACACGGTCAGTGTCCACCGAGTACTTCTCGATGATCTCCTTGTAGCATTGTTGAATCTCACGCCGGCCTTTATCGATCTCACGATACCAAGTGAATCCCCGCTCCTCCGCTTTCTCCGTGGACTGGAAGCAGGCGAGAATGTAGTTACCTTTGTGGCGATGGAATTTGAATGCGGGCAGGATGTCCTCAATATAGCTGTTCGCACCATGGAGCACGATGAAGAGCGGGTAGGCTCTCGAGGCATCGTAGTCCCCAGGGGTAACGACCTTCCAGTGGGGCTCGAGCGGCTCGTCTGCCCGGCACGATGTCGCGTACGCCGCCGCCAGGATCACGACTACGAGGAGGACACCAGTTCTATGAATACGGATAGAGTCAAAAAGCATTCGCTTTCACCTTCTGCAGCGGTGCAGCAGATTCCCTTACCGGAATCGAGTCGGATGCCCGTTGCATGGCGGAACACCGGTTCCTTCGCGTTCTAGGATGCGATCAGGATCTTCCGACTCGACACACCGTGGCTTCCCCCGCCAGATTGCATGCTAGGGGGTCGAATCTGGCCTCCACTGACGTGCCTCGATCGACCTCTCCACTTGTTATGTTAGACTCAGCCATACTTCATCCCACTACAACTGCGCTCGACTTCAGCTATTGGATCTCGCTCTTCTCGTCAGCTTGCGACCCGTCAGTTGACCAACTGAGGATCTGCGCCAAGTCTGCGCGGGCTCCCCGTAAATGTCATCATGTTCTTCTGTAAAAAGTTGTCCGATTTGTCAACAAGCTGTAAAAACGATAGCAGTGTCGGCGTCCCCGGGTGACTCTTAGGAGTATATTCCGAGAGTTCCGACGGGCAGAATGTTGCCTCCATCAACTTGATCATTGCTGGGAGGATTGCAGCCACCTAAGGGTAGGAGCGATACCTAGACCAGCGATCGGCAGGAGCCGATGCAGAGCATAATGGCCTGTACAGGAGAATTGCCGTGAAATGGATAGTCTCGTTGATCGGAATGCAGATCGTCGCGCTTTGCGTGTTGTGCAATTCTGCTCCGCAGGATGATTTCCCAGTTATCCCCACTCTATTCGTTGAGGGGACTTTTGAGCGATCTGAGGGCATAGCGTTCAATGGCGAAGGGAAGCTGTTCGTTACAGCAAACCGGGCATTATGGCGTTTGGATGTTGACGGGAAAGCAACCTGGTTAGCCGACCTTCACACGAACCTCGGTGTCGCGGCTATTGGAGAGCGCGATCTCCTCGTAGCGGATTTCGGCCCGCGGAACCGGTTTAGCCACGGTCCGAACGATGATGGTATCGTCTGGCGAATTACGCCAGAGGGCAAGAAAAGTATCGCAGCTACCGGCGGGATGGGCGACCCGAATTTCATCGCGGTCCGAGATGATGGTTCGTATCTTGTATCAGATGATGCCACGGATGAGATCTTCGTCGTAGATCAGAAAGGCGGCGTCAGCCTATTCACAGATGCCGTGGGTCATCCGAATGGGCTACTCCTCGCCCCCGACGGCAGGACACTCTACGTGGCGCAGATCTTCAAGAGTCTCAAGCCCCTCGTCGGCGACAGCCGAATCTGGGGCATTCCGCTCGATGAAAGCGGGAATCTTGCCGGCCCGCCTGAGGTTGTCGCAGTGATCGAGAAGGAGGATGCTGGACTCGACGGCCTCGCAATGGATACCCTGGGCCGCTTGTATGTCACTGTGCCCATGGAAGGCCAGATCTGGCGTGTGGAACCTCAGACCGGAAACTGTCTCTTGATCGCAGAGGGCATGCCGGGAATAGCGAGTATCGCTTTCGGCCGGGGTGAATTCGAGCATCATGCGCTCTATGGCGCTTCTACACGTAGGGGAGCGGGAAGGATCTGGAAGGTGCATGTAGGAATCGGAGGTGCATCTCTCCGACGATGACAAACCTGTCCAAAGGTATGCGTTCTTTGAAAGAAGCCTGTCTACTGAGTGAATACCAAGGTCATTGATAGGCTGCGACCGAATGAATCTGGAAAGAAATAAAGGAGGATTTCTCTAACACCCGTTCCCCCGAGATGTTGGATAGTCAGCCTCGGTCACTTCGTCAACCCGCACTTCTCAGTGCTCCTGGGAGCGGTGTCTTTGGCCGAGCGTCTGCGGCCCGTCCAGCTTCTCTCGGTGGTGTTGGCCGGGACCGAAGTTCTCATTCAGGTGATTCAGCCAAGTGAGACCCCCTAGTTCAGTCTCGTGCTGGCTGTCACTCTCGGCTTCTAAGGACTAATCAGAGAACCCGCAGTTGCCGGTCCGGAGCAGAGGTTGGCCGTGGAGACGACCCTCATGTCGCCCTTTGTTGGCCTCTACCAGTGGAGCCAGTATCTTGCTGGTTTCGGTGCCTTCGGGCGAGCCGGTATTGGAACCAATCTCCTCCTGGTGTGGGCGGGCTTGATTATTGTCCTCCCTCTCATCTTGTTCACCCGTGGTGCCCGGCGACTGCTCTCGGTACGATCGGGATCCTCCAGTACATTGAGCCATCCGGCCAGCTTCTTCTCGCGGTTGTCGTTTACCACGCGCCATTCGAGACCTTCCGCCTGGTCTCTTTCGCCTTTGTCTGGGGCGCACTCGCCCTTATTACCATGGGTCCTCACTTCCACCGGCGCCACTCATATCCGCCGGACAGCGCTGTCCGGCAATGAAAGGACGCGCATCCAACATTGCTGGAAGACATGCACGATGGACCATAGTTCAGCAACACCTTTCGGTGTCCTGGCGATGGGAGCCCTCTTGCTCTCGCGAGCAAGCGGATTCTCACGCGGTCCTTGGACACTCACCTTGTGCTTCGCGGTGCAGCCATGAGATCCAATTGGCAAAGCCGCGGATCTCTGCAACGCCTACCCACGGTTCCTCGACACCTACGGAACACCGCAAGACATTCAGGATAACGGAGGAGAACGATGAAGCTCATCATGTTGTCAGTACTTCTCATGCCCTTGATCGCAGCCACGGCCGCGGGCCAGGAGAGTATTGTGGAATTCGATGTGGAGGCCTGGGATCTTTCCGACGGCCAAGTAGTCGAGCACCTGGGTAGACAATCGATCATCGGTACGGCCGTGTTGAAGGACGTCGAATTCGAGGACGGCGTCATCGAGTTCGACGTTGCGGCCACCGAAGGTAGATCCTATCCGGGCATCTTCTTCCGAATGCAGTCATCTGAGAACTACGAGCGCTTCTACCTACGTCCTCACCGGACAGGGCTCTACGATGATGCCTTGCAGTACACACCAACATTCGGCGGTATCTCTGGGTGGCAACTCTATAGTGGCTCAGGCTACACCGCCGCCACAGAGTTCGACAAGGGCCGCTGGGTCAACGTGCGCGTCGAGGTCAAGGGTGACCAGGCGAGGGTATTCGTCGACGGACACTCCAAGCCGGCATTGGAGATTGACCAGCTCGCGTTCGGCAGCAGCAAGGGGGGCATCGCCCTCAACACCTTAAGATCCGGGAACGCCTTCATCTCGAATTTCAGATATCGGGAGGACAACAGCCTTGTGTTTGACCACGTCCCCGACCCCGGCACCCGTCCGGGAGTCGTCACCGACTGGCAGGTTTCCCAGGTTCTCGAGCTGGACTTCACCCGTCATGTCCGGCGGAACCGCGGCCAGATGGACTGCATCTTCGCGCGGGCGAACATCCATGCCGACGAGGGTAGGACAAAGAAGTACGCCTTCGGGTACAGTGACATCATCTCGGTCTTCCTGAATGGAGACCCTGTCTTCCAGGGCAGTGCCGCCTATACACAACGGGACTCCTCTTTCTTAGGGATCCTCGGCACGTACGACAACATTTACCTCAACCTCAAGAAGGGCGACAACGAGCTTCTCGTGCTAGTCAAGGAGGTGTTCGGAGGGTGGGGAGTGATGTTTCAGGACACGACCGCCACTTTCACGCACGAGGGGATCGAGGAGATCTGGAGGACCGCAGATATTTTTCGTACCCCTGAGACAGTCCTCTTCGATCCCCAAAAGGACGTTCTGTACGTTACGAACTTTGATGTCTACAACAGGAGCCGCGGCCAGGGCAACCAATCGATCTCCCGGGTATCCCTGGACGGAAACGTGCTGGACGTGGAATGGGCCAAGGGCCTTTACAATCCCACCGGGATGGCGTTGCACCGTGGCCGGCTGTTCGTGGTGGAGAGAACCAGCGTGGTGGAGATTGACACAGGAAGCGGTAAAGTGATCAAGCGTGCCACCCTGCCCGCTAGCAGGTTTCTGAACGACATCGCCATCGATCATGAGGGCATAGTGTACGTCTCCGACACCACTAGAGGTGTGATCTACCGGTCATCCGGAGAGGAATACGAGGAGTGGCTGAAGGATGACGAACTGGAAGGCCCCAACGGGCTGCACATCGCGGACGGCGAGATGTTGGTGGGTGATGGTGGCGACGGGCGCCTGAAATCGGTTGATCTCTCCTCGGGAGAGGTGAGAACGGTGGTCAAGTTGTGGCCCGGAAGAATCGACGGTATCGAGCAGGACGCTGCAGGGAACTACCTGGTACGGCCTGGTCTTCAAACTGCTGGAGCTAGAGCCGACCGGCACGTTTACCGCCAACTTCGAATACCTACCGGACAGAAGGTTACTCGTGATTCCCACCTTCACGAACGATTACCTCATGGCACTGACGCTTCCCAAATAGTCAATGCTCAAGGCGTAGGCATCCACGAGTGTTCTTATCGAGCAAGTCGTGTCGGACTGTGATACGGAACCTGTCCCTCCTACAAATGCCGTCCCCGTTGAAGTCATTGAACTTATGTCCGCGCCAGTGCACCATAGATTCCATGATTTCAACTCTGCTCAGAATCCTGATTTCCGTCCTGGCAACCCGTCAGGAACTCGCCCTAGAGAATCTCGCTCTACGGCAACAGATTGCGGTCCTTCAGCGCTCTGTCAAACGCCCCCATCTGAAGAACAGCGACCGACTCTTCTGGACCCTGCTGTCCAGGATTTGGAAGGACTGGGCCGAGGTCCTCACCGTCGTGAAACCCGAGACTGTCATCCGATGGCACCGGAGAGGCTTCAGACTGTACTGGTCCTGGAAAAGCCAGTGCAATGGGCGGGGGCGACCCGCGGTTGCACCGGAGAT
>JBDGYW010000062.1:0-23796 GCA_039588935.1 Gemmatimonadota bacterium
CAGTGCTCCCATCGGCAAATTCTATCCCGTCTTCGTAGGCCCACCCCATCATGTACACCGTCCGAGTGCCCGTGTGGTTCGCATCGACTAATGCTTTTAGGACCTCGAGTGCCGGCAACACAGAATCCGCCGCGCCTTCCGGATAACCGGCCCGGTAGCTACTACCTTGGAGCACGACAAAATCCCAGTCGTACCCCTCAATGGCCTCCTCAGTCAGAGTAGCCTCGGAGTGATACTGTAGTGATGCACCGTATACGATCTGCTCTCTCACAAACACGGGACGTCCGACGGAAAAGGCGAGCTGTTCGAACAACCAGGGAAGCTCGTTGTATCCCAGGTAGCTGCTGCCAATGAACAGGACGCTGAAGTCCGCCGAATCGGATGTCAGGGGCAACTGTTCCGGAACATCCAGGAAGTCGCAGGCTCCAACCGCCGGCATCGCCAACAAGCACGACAGCACGAGCATTCGGCAGGTCACCTTGGAGCGTCGATTTGGATGGGGCATGGTGTTGTCACCTCTGGATTGGATCGGCAGCGGGATCATGAGCAACCGCATCTACTCATGAATCCCGACTGTGATCCACGTGAGCCCCAGCCCTACATCTCCACCAATCCTGCCAGCTTCAGCACCTCAATGTAGTTGATGATTGCCTGAAGATCTGACGTAGTCCTGTTCTGGCCGTCCAGCATCTTCTTGATGTCCAACACACTGTTATTCCCGTTTATGAGCAGATTGACTTCTCTCGTGTTGGCGATGTCGCCACTGCCATAGGGGTACTGCTGCCGGGCTTCGGCAGATACCCCTTCCAGGTATTGCTGCCAACCACCGTAGCCATCCTGCTTCACCAAAGCCGTAGGCCTGGGGACCTGCCTGGACGCTCTGCGCTCGAGATCCGTCTCCCGGAGTCGGACGGGCTGCGTGCCGAGCGCGGTCGCGACCGCCCCCATGTGAGTCTCGAGCACACTCAGGTGCCCCTCACCAACCTGATCGATCATCTCCTGCATCTCTCCCACGTAACCGCCGACTCGACCCGCATCCTCGGCAAGCTGCAGGATTGTTTGGAGCGTTGCCTTTTCGTTGATGACCGACGCCTCCACATGGGCTCTTGCCCACTTGTAGGAATCGAGGAAGTCATCCGCCGTGGCACCGTTGAGACGTTCCAGGCCCATCATGAGCTGATGCCCCAACCGACGTGTACCATTGCTGGCGGTTTCTCCGGCAAGCCGCATCGCCATCTCATCGTCTGCGCTGGCAATCGTATATGCACCTGCAGCGCCAATGATTGAAATCCGCTTCATCTGGGTCGGATCCGACTTGTCGATTCTATCGCCGGATGTGTGGTACCACTGGTCGGGCCAGGCAATCATCATGATCCCGGGTACACCTACACCCCAGTCGTTGAATACCATATGGTCCGATGCACCGTAGTGCGTTTCTATGCTGTATATGAAGGGCTCTTCAGCACCGGTTGGAGCAACGATACGACGGGGAACTTTGTTGAAGCCGCTCCTATTCTGGATACGTTCGTGGTTCGACTCGCCAACGAAGCGGAAGTAGTTTTCCATCACATCATTCACGAAGTGAGGGTGCCCGTACGACGTCCGGACCAGAGTCATGTACCCTTTGTTGAGACTCAGCCACTCGCCGACCATGTCCATGTTGATGTTGGCAAGTGTGCGCTCCATGATGTCTTTGTTGGCACGGACCCAAGGGCCTGTACCAGAGTATTCCGGCCCCCAAAGGAACCGGATCGTGCGCTTCGGGCGGGGAATCCGTCCTTCCTCAATCAAAGTGTGAAGCGTACGTGCTACCTCGAGGATGCCGGCGCTTCCCGATTTGTTGTCGTTCGCGCCCTGCTTCGTATAGCCCTCGAATAGGTGAGCAGAGAGGATCACCTCACCAGCGTTGGGATCTGTCCCCTCGATGTAGGCGACGGGGTCCTCGTAGTCGTACGATTGTCTCGTTGCCTCGACCTCGGCGTGCACCGTGATCTCGTGCCCAGCCAAGAGGCGCCGCTTGAGTACCGCCGCCTCTCGTGGGGGAATGTAGAAGCCAAACTTGTTGGCCTCAGGGTTTCCTCCCCTGCGCGATCCGACACCACTCCATGGGATCTGCAGCGGATCAAAATGAGGGCGACTGTTGGCGATCACAACGACACCCAGCGCACCCCGTTCCAAACAGGCCAAACGGTGCACGTTGCCCATTGACCCTTCCGTTACAGCGATCTTTCCAGCCACAGCGGCCCTGTCCAACTCGTCCGCCGTTCCGTGACCAACCCACACCAACTCCGCGGTGACATCCGCATTGTTGCTGCCGCTGGCCAGCATAGCCCTCATGTCTTGAAATGAAGAGAGCTTCTGACGAAGCGGCGCCACTTCCCACAACTCGCCCTTGATTCCGTCCCAAACCTCACCACCAGGGAAACGGGCGATCTCGGCCCCGGCGAGACCATATGCCACGAGCTGATCGTAGATGTACTGCGTCTCGTAGAAGGTGCCCGCGAACTCGTCCGGCAGGCGGTCTCTGTTGTAGCCGCCCGTCTCCATGATGGTGTTCCAGGCGGTTTCGCCCGAGGCCTCCCCGATGATCTCATCCATAATATCGGGGGGCAGCAGGGTCCACTGGTAGAATGGGGTCATCTGTGCCTGGGCTGCCGCTCCGCAAAGCAACAGGGCCGCCGCTGTCAGGCAAAACGCTCGCTTCAACATAGTGAGCCTTTCAGTGTCGAGTCTTTCGGATATTGAGGGTATAGAGGGATCTATCTCAGCCGGTATAGTACACGCGCGGTCGGCGTGGCTCAAGCAGGCGTCGGGTCCTGCCGCAAAGCCCGGTCGAGATCCCGGATCCACCTACTACTCTTCACTCACTGCTTTCAGCTCACTCATTCGTCACCCGCATCCCGCTCCGGTTTGATGAGCCCGTACATGTGTATGTGCTCTACATCAAATTCGTCTCGCCACACGCCGAGCACAAAATCATCCCCGACCTGGCTCACTTCGAAATCAGCCGCGAGCAGCAACGATCCAAGCATCTGACCGTCAGACCTGAACACAGTCCAGCGCGATGCCACGCTTTCATCGGGCTCGAATTCTTGCACCCAGAAATTCCCGAGGTCATCAACCTTGAGGTCGGCATATGCCGGCATGGTCTCCGGTGTCGGCATCTCATCGTACGCCTGCCGTCGTTGCCTGCGTTCGTCATCATCCTCAATCTCGGCAAGCTCACGATCCACATATGCGGAAACATCATCATTCGTGACCTCGCGCGGTGTGAAGCTCCTCCTGACGAGCATCTCCAGGGTCCCGTCTTGGGCGTAGCATTCAATCTCATACGAGTCGGCGGACCCGAAGTAAAAGCCGGTTGAAAATGTCGCCAACACCGACTCTCGACCGAACGGAGGCCTCGTAACCGCCACGAATCGGCTGTCGCCGCTGCTGCCCGTTTGTATGAACTGATCCGGCCCTGGCAGCGTGGCCACGCTATCGATGAACTCACCGGTCGTGGAATATGTGTGGTAATCCTCATCAGTACGGGAGCTGCCCTCCGCGAACCCCGCGCGGAATAGTAACGGAGCCTTGACCAGAAGCGTGCCGTCGCCAAAGACATCCTGCCCCATTACGAAACCGAATTCACCCTCGGGAGTGATCCTGTGCGACCGACCGAAGACACCGTCCGAGTCCAACAGCGAAACCCTGACCTGTCCGAAGTCGTATGCCACGATGGAGTCGCCTGGATAGGACCTCACCCATCCGAGTTGCTGGAATTCCCCCGGTCCGCCACCCTCACGCCCGGATGTCGACAAATAACGGCCTTCCGAATCGTAGAAGCGCAACTCGTTTGAGGCGGCAACAACAATGTGCCCGTTGTGCAGCCGCAGAGCGTTCCGAACCCGGAACAGTTGGTATTCTGGAGCCCCTTCCAACACACCGATAGTGAGGGAGGGTTCATTCGCAACAAGCCACTCCCGACCATCTGCCCAGATCCCACCGGTGTTTTCCACGATGGTCACGCCAGCACTGTCGCGCACCACGGCAACCTCAATGCTCCCACTCTGGTCGCACGCCGAAGCTGCGAGCAAGGCCGCGAGCAGTAGAACCACGGAACTGGTTTTCAGAACGCGCATGATTTCTCCGTTGAGATCGTCTTGTCTTAGCGAGAATCATAGGTGAGATGCCCTGGGTAAGGAAAACGTCGCGGGGGAGCTCTGTCCGTCAAGCGGGCTTCACTGCGGCAGGTGCTTCTAATGCCCTACAACTGGGGGGTAAGGTGCGGTGACTGGTGGCGCAGAATGGGGCCTGGTTTTGGAGTGATACCGCCTGTCTGGCGCCGGTGCGGCTCCGACGTCTCCAACACTATGTCCACCACATGGAACATGCTCTCACCAAACGTCGTCGGCACTGCCTTGAGAGGCAGCGAGTCTGTCGTTGCCTCAACGGAAAGGGACGCGGCTTTAGGTACACAGGCGCGATAGATGCCCAGAGAATCGGTTTCCGCCTCTAGCATCCTTGGTGAAGGCTGCCCGCCGCCGGAGTCGAGCCACACAATCCGCACCTCCGCACCAGCTACGATGCTGTCACCCGCGGCAGCTCGCACATGCCCAACAAGCAGGCCTAATTCCTCCCCCTCCGCATCCCCGCACAAACGGCCGACGATTGTCTCCGGCGATGGGGTCGCGAGATTGGCCGTAAGCACCTCGCCATCGCGCAGCCTGACCTCGTCGCCGTCCGGCGGATCCTGAAAGCCGATGAGCGCAGTTAGTGGATGCGAGAACGTCACGTTGTAGCGCCCCTGGGGAAGATCGGTCAGCATGTAACTCCCATCGGCACCGCTATAGGTAGCCCGCTGCGTGCCCGCCAGATGCACGTATGCGCCCGCGAGTCCGGCGCCGGTGGTGCTGTCGAACACCACGCCCGTCAGACCCGCTCGACCTCGGGCATACAGTGTGCGGCCATCAACCGAGAAGACCCTCAGTACTTCACCGCCCTCCTCATAGAAGCCCACGACGGCCTCCGGAAAATGCCATATGGCACCTGTCATGCTCTCCACTCGTCGCACGACCGGCATTCGGATCCACCAACGACCCACAAACCATCGTTCGTCGGGAAGCTGGTCAAACTCCAACTCTCCGGCTGCACCGCGTTCTCGTTGCCACACTCCCACGTTGACGTATTCGATCTGTAGATTCTCGAGCGCTCCAGTCTCGGCGTCGAGCCAGAACACACCCTTGACGTCTGCGATTTGCCGGCCTTCGATCGGCTCGAAACGAAGGCCCACCTTCCTTCTCCCACCTGCCCGGCGCTGATCCAGATGGAAGCAATGGTGCTGGAGAAACGGCGATGAGAAGAAGACCTGAGCGTCCGGCGCCTCATACAGAATGCTGTCCTCCTCTATCACGACGTAACCTGATTCCTCGAGTTCTTCGACCGACCGGCTGCGGAAGGGCATCACATTGTGAGTCGGCTCCGTCGAGCGTACTTCGTGTACCATCGTGAAAGATTTGGTGTACCACCTCTCGAAGTGATCCATCTCGTGTATGAGCTGGTCATTCGGATCCAGCCACGCGACGGCGCTCAGTGCCTTGCGGGTTTCCTCCCACACTGTGAGTACCTCGAGCGCTTGATCACCGATCATGCGGCATTCACGTCCACCCTCAATCGTGAGAGGATCCAACCTCACGAGCACCCGTTCCACCGGTACTTCGAGCTCCAGATCTTGCCCGTCGGCCAGCTCGAAAGCCTGAGAGACAACACTGCGATACCCGATTCGCTCTGTTCTCAACCGGTAGGTTCCCTGTCGCGGCGCGTTGATTCTGAACCGACCCAATCCATCGGCGAACCCGCGGGTGACTTCGATGGAGTCGCTATCGAGCAGCACCACATATGCACGCCCAACGGGTGCACCAGTCTCCTCATTCACCAGAACGCCTCTAACTGTCTGTGCGGATGCGGCAGCGGCTCCGGTCAGTCCTGCAATGGCAGTGACAAAGAGACGAGACAGCATGGGGAAGCGCGGTCTGAGAACCGACGACCTGACCCAACATTGGAATTCGGTCACGATTGAACGTTAGCCCCTCAGCTCGTGCAGGGAAACACCCAAAGGATCAGAACCGAGGCGCGCTGGATGGCGTCAGGTTCCACAACGTCAGGTCATCCAGGACAATGCGTGAAGCAACCTCGAGGAGCCATTCCGCTTCTTCCACCTGCAACGCTCCATGGTACGTCAGACCTTCTGCGCTCTCGGTGAAAACGGTCGCATAGAACACGGCTGCACTGAGAAACGAGCCACGCCAACTGGGGTGATTCCAGTCGGAAGAATGCAGGAAGTGCTGCTCCTGACCCTCCGAGAGCACTTCCCTCCACGCCCAGCCCACTGGGGCAACGAGGATATTGAGCGAATCGGCCCAAGCCAACACGTTGTCGTGGATCTTCTGTTGCATGTCCAAATAAGTATCGGTCATGCCTTGAACCCACGTCATTCCATCCTCAAATGCCCAGGGCATCATGTAGACCAGCTTGGTGCCGGAGTAGTTTGCCTCAACTTTGACCTTTAGGGCTTGGAGTGCCGGATAGACGGGATGATATCCGGAATTGGGCGTTATTTCATGATGCGTCTCAGGATACGCTGCGTTCTGGCACCCACCTTGAAGTAGCACATAATCCCACTCCTGCTCCTGAATCACTTGTTCGGTCCATCCGCTCTCAGCGAAGAAGTCGAGGTAGTTGCCTGAGAGAACATTTCTTCTAACATAGACAGGCCTGCCCGCGTCCTCCGAGAGTTGCTCGAATATCCCAGGCATGTCGTTGGCTTCGAAATAGCTGCTTCCGATGAACAGCACCAGCAAGTCGCCCGACTCGGGAGGTTGGTCTTGCTGCTCCGGCTCGGATACATCGAGGAAGCTGCATGCAATCGTACCAGCTGCCGCGAGTACGGCCGAAGTGAGCAAAACCAGCCTCATCCGCCAGCTCCTGTGGGTGCAAGACACCATCTTCCAGTCCTTCCGTCGAGTTAGACACAATTGCGCATCAGTTGTCCGTCTCTACCCGCCACCCCCATCGTTGATCCGTTGTCTCGTTGCCTCGGATAGCAAAGGTCCTGGGATCGCCGATCGGGAACGATCGTGCTCGGAGCGGAAGAAGCACGAACAGCGTGACCGGGAGCATGGAATCGATGTGATCCAGCGCACCACATAATCGCCCGCGCGCGGCTATCTTCCATTTGGTGTATTTGAAGGACCAACGAGATGCCCGACACAATGTGGGTCCGTCTGAGCAGGGACGTAGACTGTGGTCTGCGCCGTGGTGGCTGGTACAAGGCTGTCGCTGTGGAGCAGACTGAGGTCGTTTTGTTGCTGGCGGGCAAAAACAGGTCCCTTCCCAAGTACTTGTTCGAGATATCGACGGCAGGGCCGACGCGCTGGACGATCGTGTCTCAAGCCGGGAATGCACCTCATATCCCCACTCGGTGGACCAAGGGATACGGTGTTTGTCCCTCCTGCCTCTGGAGACAACTCCCGTTGGGCCAGCCGAAGACGATGTTGTGCGAGGGTTGCTTTCAGGAGTATGAAGTCGACTGGGACGAGCCGTACTTCAAGGCCGGCTGATGCGGCACCTTAGCGCCCCGTCACTATCTTCAATCAAACGCCAAGCAAGCGAGCAGCAGTGACCGAGTCTGTTTCACAGGACCGCCGAAACGGAGAGCGACGGCATATGGTAGAACGTCGCTTACCGCAAACACGACGCGCCACGCTGAACCGGCGGATGCGCGAGCGCCGTAGCATGCGGCTCAAAATCGCCCGTCGGGACAGACGCCATGTGCTCAATCGCCGAATCGCTGAACGACGGCAGCTGCCTGAACGCCGTGTCCTGGCAAACCGGCGGCGCCTGCGCCACCGACGGACAACACCATCTCCATTCACTGTGCAAGAGATTGCCGATATTCGACGCGAGTTCGCTAGGACCGATACGAGCTTCGCCTGCCCCTCTTGCGGAGGTGCCTTCACGCTGGGCCGGGGACGCCGTCGCGGTGATGAAACTCTCCGACGAATCCAGTGCATTCGGTGCGGCAAGAGCGCCGTGGTTTCGGGAGACAGTCGAATCCGCATTCTGGTCGTCGCGGAGAAGGCGGTTGTGAGGGACGCCATTCGGGAGACTCTCAGGGAAGTCGGTCACGAGGTGGTGGATGCTGCTGACGCCAGCGTCGCGCTCTGGGCGCATCAGCAGGACCCAGCCGACGTGATTTTCATCGATGTACTCTCCGCAGGCCGCTTGGAGGCAGGTGAGTTTATCAGACAGATCCGCAAGTACTCGCCAGATGCGCGCGTGATCGCGGTATCCGGCCGGACATCGTACAGGGGTCCGGACCCGTTGCGGGTGGCGAGAGAACTCGGTGCTTTCCAGACGATCCGAGCGCCGTTTTCTCGAGCGGAGTTGCTCGAGGTTCTTCGAGCAACAGGCGTTGGAGGGCGGTAAAGCGTTCAGGCCATGAAAGCTTCTACCGCCCTTCCGCCGGGGTGGCGTAGTAAGATGAAGGGTAAGGGATGTGTGTTGGGGGAAGAGTCACGGTGGCGCCAGCCGGGCAAACCGCCGGGTCGACTTCGGAAAATCAACTCCCATCGCGAATCCGGTAGCCACACCGAACAAGAGCGCGGCGATTAGGACCTTGACGTCGAAAGCGTGTGGCAGCCCTGGAGCAAACCCCGACGGTAGTGTCGTGATCACGATTCCGACCGCGAACGAGCCTATTGCCAGCCACTGGTAGAGCCTGAGGCCTGCGACCAACACCGTCTGAGGCTCACCGCGGTACGATTCCTCCACAAACCTCGCCACGCCCGCAAGGATCAGGTACACGCCAGCCACCAGACCGAATGAGGCTCCGAGCGACCAGAGGCGGAGAATAAATATCCCAGTCACCATATTCGCGAACACCGAGTACAGTGGCGTCGGGTGCAGCGGGACACCTTTGAGAACCGTAAGGTTGCAGACCCTCGAACGAGGCTGCCAATAACGGATGCCGATCGCTTCCGACGTTGCTCTCCCGTGGCAACACCCTTGTACCAGGCAGCGTCCCCTTCCGATGGCCTGCATCCACGGTGCTTCGAGCGCGATGGCGGCCAGCAACAAGATCGTGTTGCCCGTGATGGACCCGATCACAATCGCGGCAGCTAACGATCCAAGAACACTCCCGTAGTAGCCGAACGGCCGAGATAGCTTCGACGATCCCTCCAGCTTCTGCGCCCAAAGGCCTGCACCGGCTAGCCCGGCTATGTGAACGATCACGAGTTCTTCAAATACCTCGGGGCCTGCAAACGTCGCCGCAATGAGAAAGCCGACCACTCCGGCAGTCGCCGCATAAATCCAGTGATTGATGAGTCGCAGCCTGCCCAAACACCATTCCCGCCACGAGTTCGCGATGTGTTCCGCTAGATTGCGAAGTTTCCGCCAAATAAACACGTATCGGCGGAGCACAACGAACACGCCGCCGGCAGCGAATATGTCGGCCACCGCGTGCATGCCGGTCGTTATGCAGCAAATTGCGATCGCAGCCGCCCACACCCACGCCACCGCTGCCAGCGGTTTGGACCGGCTGGCCCAGGCCTCGGCGGCAATGAAACTCCAAATAACGTGGAACGCGGGAAACGCGGCAACAGTATGGGACATGGCCCGTTCGACTTGAAGAGCCCGCCCCAAAAACGTCGAGGGCTCGAAAGGACGGGGCGGGGCGACCAGAGGCACATTCAAGTAGATGAAGGAGACGACCGCCGTGGCGATCAGTCCAGTGACCGCCATGTGCCGCAATGCGGCGCGGCTTCCAACAACGAATGGTGCCGCCATCACCAACAGGTAAACGCTTCCGTAGATGGCCTCAGTCCATTCGAGGACGGGCCAGCCGCGCTCAAAAGGTAGGTACGCTTCGATTGCATCGCGTGGGATCCCCAGCCGATATACCGCCTCGAACACCACAGTCCAAGGCAAAAACACCAGCACATATACCGAGACGCGATCCCAGCCTGTCGGTTTCTCTGCAGAGCGTGGTGGCAAAGCTATTTGGGGCCTCTGGACTGTTCCCTCTGCAAAGCGTGCGCGGATCTCATGCCGTTCGAAGCCCAGCACAAGAGCCACACACGCGAGCGCCACTGTCGGCGTGACGAGCCAGGTTCCGCTCGGTGATTCAGCTGCCAGCGCGACGCCGAAACAAAGCACCACGAAGCCGAGGTATATGGGGTGCGGTGTGAATCGATACACGGCATTCGAGACGTAGACCGACGGTGGATAGGGACTCATCGGCAGGCCGCGCCCGTGCGTCCACAGGGCCAGGACACCGGAAAGTATCAGGAGGAAACCACTCCCTGCCACCATCCAGCCGAACTGTGCGTATGGCACGGCCGGCAGCGTGACAACATCCGACGTAGCCGATGCCCACCCTGCGAGCAGCACCGGTAAGGCTACGGTAAACGCGATTGCGTACGCCGCTTTCCCCATCGCGGTCCGTCGCGAATTCATGCCCACTGGACTACCTCATGAACGACCCAGCCATCACTGGTCCCAGTCGGTGCACTCATGCTTCCTCGGGCGAGCCACTTGGTCTCATGTGCAATGCGCCAGCCCGGCATCAGCGACACCACACCGCGCAGCGATCTCAATGCCGTATTCACCAGCCTGCCGGCCCGCAGTGTCGCGCCATCATCGATCGCGAGTGTGACGCCGTCGTCTGGCGATTCCACGCCGCCGGGAGTCGTTCTGGCCCGGCAGAGTTCCTCCCCGTTCACGAACACCCACGAGCACTCGATGGAGCCGCACCACTCGATCCAGACCATCACGTCGGAGCACGAGTGAAACCTTCCCCATCGCAATTGCTCGAAGGGAAGTTGCCACGGTTTCAGCGTCATGGTGAGGTGTTCCGCGTACCCCATGCCCCGCAGCGTCCGATTGCCAAGGCTAACCTCGGCCTCCGCCCTTGGGCTGATACAATGCCAGTGGATGTTGCCCGCTTTGGAATCCAGCAGAGTCCTCTCGAAACCACGGGTTTGCCCGATCCACGCGCCCCTGGCATCCAATGCCCGGCATACCCACTGAAGATCACCGCTTTCCGACACTCGGGGGGAGATTCCGGGACGCGGCGTATATCTCTCGAGTGTGTCGCCGAACCCGTTCTTGTGGAGGGCAGCACCGTAACGCAGACGGAACACTCCCCAACGAAGTGCCGCCCAGTAGAGAACCGCGGCTTCGCCTGATTCGGTTACGCAGTCGAGATACCACTTCTCGAGATTGAACACGCCAACAACCTCCGCCTGTGTGGATAGAACACCTGGAGAGGAAGATCAACTCGAGACGTCAAAAGAGCGTCAAGAAACGCGAGTGAAAAGTAGTGAGTAGTGAGTGGAGAATCGTTCGTGGTGCGGTGGGACCGACTCACCACACACGACTCACAACCCTCTGCTCCTCTGCCGCCACTACCCTGGACTCCATCCGAACCCGACATATACTTGAATCGAACCACCCAAAGCAGGCCACAAGGAGCCGTACCATGTCTCGCAAAGTGAGTCGCCGATCGTTTGTGAAGCAGAGCGCAGTGCTCGGAGCCTCGTCCATCATTGGAGCCGATCTCCTATCCGGCAAGAATCGGAAATCATGGCCGGATGCTGGGATTACGGGAAGGCAGGCACGTAACTCAATATCAGTCATCACTGGACAGGATTACATCGACAACACGATGGGCGCGGTGCGGCAGATCGGTGGCATGGGGCAGTTCGTGCCTGAGGGATCCAGTGTAGCCGTTCTGGCCAACCCGCAGCGGCCAAACCCCGGGGCGTTCACACGACCGGAAATCGTGCGTGCGGTGATACGGATGTGCAAGGAGGCTGGCGCGGACCGGGTTGCATGCCTGACCTGGCAGGCCGAGCAAAGTTGGGAAAACACTGGAACCGCCGAGGCCGTGACCGCAGAGGGTGGAGAACTCGTGTTCGTCGACATGAGAGATGAGTCTCTGTTCGAGGCAACACCGGTTCCAAACGGTGTCGCGCTCACGGAAGCACGCGTCATGAAGGCGCTTGCCGATTACGACGTGCTCATCGACTTGCCGATTACCAAAGACCATGCAGGCAACAAGTTCACCGGAACACTGAAGAACCTCATGGGGCTAAATTCGCCAGCGTCGAACCGCACGTTCCACATGGAGAACTGGACCACCGACATCGGCGCAATCACTCACCTAGATCAATGCATTGCAGACCTGAACACCATCATTCATCCAGATCTGTGTGTGGTGGACGCCACTGAATTTATCACAACCAACGGTCCCTTCGGCCCCGGTGAGCTGATCCACCCACAGAAAATCATCGCGGGCACCGACCGGGTGGCCATTGACGCGTATTGCTGCGGGTTATGGGGATTGAATCCGCAAGAGATAATGACTATCACAAAGGCTCACGAACACGGGCTGGGCGAGATCGACCTCGCAACGGTAAATGTGATTGAGGCGTAAGGGGTGAGTTGTGAGTTGTGAGCGGTGAGTGGTGCGTGGGACGCGAGAATTGTACAACACGCAACGGGTAAGGGGAGTTCCGATGCGATTCTTTCGAGTGAAATGCATGGCATTTGCGGCGTTGTTGGGAGCCACCGCCATCAACGCCCAGACGGTTCAACGACCCTTCGACTACAACTACAGCGAAGAAGCCGAGTTGGCTGCTCGGATCGACGTGGACGATCCGGATGCCGACATGATGCGTGGAATATTCGCCCGGCGGAGAGGACGAGTGCTCCAGACTCTGCCGGAAGGAGCCATGCTGGTCTTCTCGGTCGAGTGGGTACAGCCTCGGCGACTGGAGTTCCAGGTACCCGATTCGGACAACCACGACTTCGTTTTCCTCACCGGCATCGACGGGCTGGCTAGTCTCGAGTCCGCACTACTGCTGCTGCCCACTCCCGAAAAGAACTGGGAGGTGCTGTACACGTCGAGCGACGTAGAAACGGTCCGAGAGCAAACGGGAATAGAAGACGTGCGGCCGTACTCGGCGCTCGAGGAGGACTTCTCCGTCGCGATGACGGACTACCGCGACTGGCGGATAACGCAGATTCGCCGCTGGCCGCTGCCAGCAGCACTCTCGAAGACATGGGGTCCATCCAAAAAGGTGCTGCACGTGAACTACCCGCGGTTCTTCCGGTTGGGCCTTCCGGAGCCTTCACGTTTGGAGCTTTTCGCCAGATTCAGGCGTTTTTCGCCAGAGGTCGAGCTGCGGGACGCCGCAGATGTCCTCGATCCCGTCCGCATGCTCCATGACGCATGGGGGCTCGCCAACCTGCGGCGCGCGGCCGAGATCACTCACGAGGGTGTTGTCGAAGGCCTGAGTGCGGCCCAGGCGGGAATGCGAGAGAGTGAAGTCATGGAGACAGTGGATTTCGTGTATCGCTACCGCGGTGCAACGCTCGGATTCCCAACGTCGGTCAGACGGCATCCCCATGGCGGGCGCCCTCCAGCACCGCATATCCCCGAGGGATTCATCCAGTACGTATCCAGGTCGGGTACGGAGACTTTCACGCCTGCCGATTTGCTGCACATCGATACTGGAGCCGCGTTCAACCACTACTCGGCGGACGTGCAACGGACGATACCGATCGACGGCACGTTCGACGAGAGACAACGCAACCTCTACGAGATCACGCTGAGCGTACAGGAAGCCGTGATAGAAAGCGTACGGCCGGGAGTAACGTGGTGGGACCTGCACAACCTCGCCGACAGGATGCTCAGAGAGGCCGGCGGTTACGACGAATATTGGACGTACGGAATTGGCCACTTCATCGGCATGGAGGTGCACGACGAAGGTGACTACACGCAGCCGCTCCAGCCCGGCATGGTGCTCGCCATCGAGCAGGGGGTGGCACCGCCGAACGGGCCACGCGCCGCACTCGAAGACGACGTGCTCGTCACCGAAGACGGCTACGAATGGCTCACGCGTTCGATTCCGATTGAAGTAGACGAAGTCGAAGCGCTGGTTCGACGCTCGAGCAGTCTCGAGGAGTTCGTGACGAAGCGTGAACGGCGGTGAGAAGATGACTCCTCAGATGAATAGCCGACTCCTGGTACTGTTGCTGGTGCTCAGTGCCGGCTGCGCAGAAGCTAACGACGACATCGTCGCCTACATCGGCGCCACTCTCATCGACGGTACCGGCGCCGCAGCGATCTCAGACGCCGTTCTTGTAGTCGATGCCGGCCTGGTAACGAACGTGGGCTCTGCAGCCGTGGTGCGGATACCGCGTGGCGCCACAGAGGTGGACGTCTCCGGGCGTTTCATCATGCCGGGCTTGATAGATGCACACGCGCACGTGGGAGACACGCGAGGGTTGGAATCCGGACATTACTCTGAGGCCAACGTACTCGAACAGCTGCACCTGTTCGCGCGTTACGGCATAACGACTGTCGTGAGTTTGGGTGACGATCGGGAAGCGGGTATTCACATACGTGAGGCTCAGGCGGTTCCGTCGCTCGACCGAGCACGTCTATTCGTGGCCGGAGCCGTGGTAACCGGGGACACCCCGGAGGAAGCCGTTTCGGTCGCGGAAGCCAATGCTCAGATGGGAGTGGACTTCATCAAGTTCCGAGTCGACGACAACCTTGGCACAGTCGAAAAGATGCCGCCTGAAGTGTACGAAGCCGTAATCGCCAAGGCAGCTGAACTCGGCCTCCCGGTCGCTGCCCACGTCTATTACCTCGAGGATACCAAAGACCTGCTCCGCGCCGGCATCGACTTCGTGGGACACAGCATACGGGATTTGCCGGTTGATGCAGAGATTGTCGCGATGCTGCGCGAGTCGGATGTGTGCTACTGCGCTACATTGATGCGTGAAGTCTCCACCTTTGTGTACGAAAGCGAGCCTGAGTTCTTCCACGATCCTTTCTTCCTGGCCGAAGTCGATTCGTCGATCATTGGAGCGCTGCTCGATCCGGTACGTCAGGAATCCGTCAGGCGAAACCACGCTGCACAGCAATACAAGGCCGCGCTCGACGTGGCGAAACGAAACCTCGGCCTCCTTTCAGCAGGCGCGGTGCGGATCGCGATGGGAACCGACGCCGGACCTCCCGGACGATTCCAAGGTTACTTCGAGCACCTCGAACTCGAGATGATGGCGGAAGCCGGAATGAGCAATGCGGACATCATCCGCGCTTCCACTGGAGAGGCTGCAGCATGCATGGGCCTGGAAGACATCGGCACTCTCGAGGTTGGCAACTGGGCTGACTTCCTCGTGCTCGGCGCCGATCCACTCGAGGATATCAAGAACACACGGAGTATCGAACAGGTGTACATAGCGGGGAATCTAGTGCATAGGTGAAGACGTCGGTCCGCGGTGCATTTGTCAGAATCTACCTTCCAAGTCCGTTTACGGTGTGATCAGGGTGTCGGAGACAGCTGACTCCTCGAAGCAAGACGAGCAGCAGTACCCGGGCATTGGCAAAGATACAATCAGGAGGAGCCACATCGTGTACAAAGCCAAAACACTGATGGCCGTCACGCTCTTGGCCGGTGTCGCGTCGGTTCCGACGTCGGCTCAGTCATTGGAGAAGCGCCATCAGATCGAGTTGCGGATGGGTGGGTGGAGCCAAGTAACGGACACCAGGACAGAGATCGGGGCCAGTGGTGTCACGACCACTGTGGGAAGCAACGGATTTATTGGAGGCGAAATCGACGTATGGAGAGCAGTTCAGGCCGTTCGTGGGGGTGGGTGTCGGAACACTCATCGGGAGCCATGAACTCGTCCGGACTGGAATGACCGTGGTAACGGAATCCCGGACCGAAGCTGCCTTCGGCGGGGAAGTTGAGGCAGGCGTTAGTATCGTGCTGGACAGAAAGGTACTCGCGACCGTTGCAGCCGCATACGATCTCATGACCGACTTCAACCAACCGATCGGTGGCAGCCGAAACTACAGCGGCCCACAGATGACGCTGGGGCTCAGCCTGTTGCTGGGAAGCGGACCGGGAGAGAACTGAGGATCTCTTGGCCCACATCCGCGTTGGTGAAGGAGACGTCCCACTACGCCAACCCGGGTGCTCGCGGCACAGAGGCTCCTACCGCCTCGTGAACTCCACTTTCCGCACGCGGCCGCTACTCCAAGTGAACCCGGTGATCCGACCGCTTCGCCCACGTTGGAAAACGACCCAGTCTCCTCCCATGTAGAACGCATCACGAAAACCAGGGCGGAGGTGGACTGGGTCATGTTTGCGATGCTTGATCAGCAGGCCGACTTCTCCCGAATCGGCTTCGAAACGGTATTCCGTGCCAAGTTCGTCACTCTCATACGTTCCCAGATACTCCTCACGGTCCACCTCCGTCGCCGCGCTCCCCATGTACGCGTAGCGACGATCGTCACCCGTCAGTGCGGTTGGACGGCCGTCCGACATCTCGATGAGAACAGTGTCGTCCTGAGTGCCGACTCGGAATCTGTTGGCGCCTAACGGTATCAGCGGAGCCGAGCCCTGCGGCCTTGCCTGTCCCCTCGTGATACGTCCCTGTCTCTCGTGCACGAAGACATTCACAGGGATGTCAGTCAGTGGATCTTGGTAGAATCCCGCGACCGCCTCGAAGCTCGGGGCCCACCTTTCGAGATCCACGTCGTCAGGCGTGGCCTCCTCAACAGCGGGCGCTAGTTCGTCCTCCAAGATGATGTCGGCCACCTGCCGCACGTACTCGCCGGGATTCGCGGCGGCGAAGTTACAGAAGCACACGATTCCCACATCTTGTTCGGGGAACCGCAGGTAGTTGCTGCGGTATCCTGCATCCGCGCCCCCGTGCCCGACTGTAGGCAGACCACGGTACTCCGACACGACGATACCGTGCGCGTAAGTGATTTCGTCGCCCGAATTGAGCACTCCCTTGGTGAGGAGACGTCCGAAGGATGCGTCGTCCCCAACCGCGTGTTCGCGGAAGTTACGGTTCCACATTGCCATGTCTTCCACCGTGGTGAAGAGGCTGCTCGCACCGACTATCGCAAAGTCGGGGATTGAGATCTTCCAGCCCTCTTCGTCGTCGTGTCGATACCCGAAGGCCCGGTCTCGCACGATCGTCTCGTGATCGTCGTGGAAGTGCGTTGCACGCATTCCCAAAGGCTCGAAGATTCTCTGACTGGTGAACTCGCGTAGAGTCAGCCCGCTCACCCGTTCCACCACAGCCGCCAGCAGGGTGAAACCGCTGTTGCTGTAGAGGTATTCATCGCCTGGCTCGAAGTTGAGGGCACGCTGCCGTGACATGACATCGATGGCATCGCGCTGAGTCACTAAGTCGGCCTGCCACCGCCACCCGGCCATATAGAGCAGGTTCCACTGATCCCTGATCCCGCTCGTGTGGTGCACAAGGTGCCGGAGTGTGATCGTCGGGCCGTATTCGGGAATCTCCGGTACATAGGTCCGGATGTCGTCGTCCCAAGAAACCAAGCCCTCCACCACAAGCAGCTCGACGGCAAACGCCGTGAACTGTTTCGAGATCGATGCGATGTGGAACACAGATCGCGGTGATAGCGAGATTCCGTACTCCAGGTTGCCCATACCATAACCCTTGGAGTAGGTCGTCTTGCCATCTTGGAAGATCGCCAGGCTACAGCCCGGGCGATCGCTTCGATTGATGTCGGAGAACGCACTGTCGATGCGCTCGACGGGCACCGGCCCCTGCCCAACCATCTGTGTCACAACAAGAACAAATAGTGAAACGCAGCCGAGTGTCGTGCGGAACTTGATCATGGACTACCTCCGTGTTGTCCAAAAAGGTGCACGACTGGACAGCCCAGTGGAAGACTCGATGGCCGGCGTCTGGACACCGGTCCGGTCGCGGGCAATACTTCGTGGTCCAAGTCAGAATGCAAGCTACGCATCGACAACAATGGCAGACCCAAAGGGGACCGAACCATGTGGAAGCGCTTTCCTTTTGTTCTATTGGCGGCAATCGGAGTGTCCGTCCCTACAAACCAGCTGTGGGCGCAGCAGGACTTCTCCCAGGTAGAAGTCGAGGTGACGCCGGTGCGGGGTGGCGTGCACATGATCACCGGCTCTGGCGGAAACATGGCCGCGTTCATCGGGGAGGACGGTGTGTTCCTGGTGGACGCGAGCTATGGTGAGCTGACCGAGCGAATCCTGTTGGCGGTTCGGGACCTCTGTGAGCGCGAGACAGCGGATCCAACGCTCCGATATCTCGTCAACACGCACTGGCATTTCGATCACACCAGCGGCAACGAGAATATGGCCGCGGCCGGAGCGACGATCGTCGGACACGAAAACGTCCTGCGGCTCATGTCTCAGGATCAAGTCATGGCGGCATTGGGGGACCGCGAAGTCCCGGCCGCCCCCGAAGCGGCCCGTCCAAGCATCTCATTCAACGATCGAATGAACTTGAGCTGGAACGGAGATCTGATCCACATCGTGCACATCGCAGATGCCCACAGCAACGGAGATGCGATCGTCCACTTCCGTGACGCAGATGTGGTCCACGCGGGCGACATCTTCTTCAACGGCATGTACCCCTACATCGATGTAGACAATGGCGGGCACATCGGCGGGATGATCGACGCTGTGAATGAGATAGTGGCACATGCAAACGAGACGATGCTGTTCATTCCGGGGCACGGTCCCCTTGCCACGCTAACCGACCTGACGGAATACCGTGACATGCTTGCGACCGTACGGGACCGCATCCAAGAGATGATCGATTTGGGACGCACGCGTGAAGAGGTCGTCGACGCGAAGCTGACTGCTGATCTTGACCCAGTTTGGGCCAGCGAGGGCGGGTGGCCCGATCCCGATTTCTGGGTCGGGTTGGTGTACGATGGTATGATCAGAGCTGCCGGATCAGACACCCAACTCTAGTTGACGCGATTCACTCACCTCAGCGACTACTGCTGAGTGACGACATGGGAAACAGGTCACGTGGAAGATCGGGCCCAAGGATCCGACTCCGCCGATTGGGCCTTCGATCTCCAGTGGCTCTCCACAAATGGGGCAATCGACTCGGACACCGTGAGCACCGATTTGCTCACGAATACCGCGCGCCTCTTCTCGGGAAAAGCTCACGAATGTGAACCTGACGTTTGACGTAGGCCCTCCTAGTTCCGGGACAAGGTAGGTCCGGCCAGTCAATTATCAGTCAATTATCCAGCGCCGGCAGTCAAGCGAGGCTCCAGCCGACTGCATACCGTTGCGCCGGCGGTGGCAAACGCGGTGTTCGCGGCTAGGGGCGAGAGGTTGCGGCGGTTCCCGCTCAGGCTTGGATGATCACTGAGGCGGTTCGAGGCCCTTCGGTTGTTCCTCGCGTTGACGCGTGAGCAGGCGCTCGGCAAAGTCGAGACGCTCGTGGTACTCCTCGAGCATCTGGGATTGGTCTGTCACGAGTTCAGACAATTGGTGGACGCGCTCCTCCAGGTCGTCAAGGCGACCGTTCGTCATCATATCTGTAGAGCCGGTGCGGAGCCGACGGATCGGCCCCTTACCCCACACGAGGAGCTTCACCCCAAACGCGGTGCCGAGCAGGGTGGCAATCACCACTGCGAATCCAAGGACGTCGGGGGGTATCTCCACGGCGGATCTCCTTGAGAATCTCGAAATCGTTCCGTACGCTGGTCCTAACTAACATAGACAATACTGCACTGCGAAGGGAGGATGACGCGGATGAGGCTTGGCCGCTCTGGTCGCCTGATGGCCAACGCTTTCTCATGATCACGTCTTCGTCGAGCCTTTCCGCATCCAAGCAGACAGGTGTTGTGCTCAACCGGTTCGAGGGGCTGGAGTCGAAGGTCGGCAACTAGTGGCGCACTAAAAAGCTCCGGGGCCGAACCAAAAGCCCGACCCCGGTGATGGCTTGCCTGTGCTGGCAGCCGACGGTCCTCGCAAGATATCAGTGAGCCCCGGGGGCGAGCCTCAGTGTAGCGGCCACGCCGGCGTGGTCCGACGGCCACAGACCTGATTCGGTCCTGTCGGCCTGTTCCTCGCCCAAAAGCTCAGCGCTCACGAATTCGGCAGACCAACCTCTGGCTCCGGCAATTCCGTCTCCGGAGAAGATGAAGTCGATCCGGTGGTACAACTCAGACCCGCTGTTCAGCAGGTCAGGTGCCTGGTTTGCCGTGTATCCTTTCCCACTGGGCTCGCCAACGCTCCAAGCATCGAGGAATCCTGCATCTCGGATATCCTGATAGGCAGGCGTGGTGCCACCATCGGCGTTCGAGTTGAAGTCACCCACCATAATCACCGGGTGGGGCGATGCACCGACGATAGCCATCAACTCCTGGAGCTGCATCGCCTGGATAAAGGCGATGTCCGGGTGCACACCGCCATCGGGGAGTACATCTGCTGGCTCGAGGTGTGTGTTGACGAATCGAAACTGCTTGCCTCCAGCCTTAAAGTCCACTGACGCCCAACCGCTCGGCTTGAACAGCGTTTGATCGCCGATATCGATCGGTAGAACCGCCTCGAAATTCCCGGCGGCTGGCTTCTTCCAACGCACGTCGCCCCGCACGAGAACCACGTCGTAGTCGGTAAGCCTGATGTCGGCGAGTGGGAAGCACAGTTGGGGATCGGTGCACATGGGAAGCTCAATGTCCATGTTCTCCGACTTGGACGCCGCAGCGTAGTACAACCCGCGCGCCTCGAGCGCATCGATCAGGACATCGAGGAAGTCGAGAAGCACATATTCTGCGTCCGGAGCTGGCAGCGGGCCTCCCTGGTAATCACTTTCCGCCTCGAACCGGTACAGCGCGATCTCCTGTAAGCCCACCACGTGAGCGTCGGCGGCCTCGATCTGTTTGGCGATAGCCGCGGCACGTTCGGGGAAGTTCGTCTCCTGTATGTCACCCCACAGGCCTGCGGCTATGATCGGGATCTGTGAGGGATCGGCCGTCAGCAGTTCCTCTACATGAGCGCCCCAATACACGTTGTACGAAACCACGTTCAACGCTGGGGATCCGGCGTGTACTTTGTCGAATAGGGGGTCGAACGGCTTGTCAGGCTCACAGGACGTCAGAACCAGCGCAGCGGTGAGCATCGTCAGTAACGGTTTCATAGCAACCTCCATATGAGATTCAGAATTACCCGAGGCACAGTTGCCTCTGACATGTTTCGTGTCGAAGGTGCGAGGAGAGCGTCAAAGAATCGTCAAATGGGTGATTACGAAGACTGGTGACGGCATCGCTTGACAATGCAGTTCTCATATGTGCAGTCTACTTTCAACTAACAACCCATCCAGAGAGTCGACATTGGCAAAGAAACCACAGGACCCGAGGCGGGATTCGCTCGACGATGAGGTCCTCAAGCTGTTGAAACAACTTCCCGGCGCTGACCCCATGCTCAAGGGCGATCCGGAAGAGCAGTCCGCAGACGGTGTGGCTACGGCAGAAGCCGTTTCGGGAAACCAGGGCGCGGCATCCCTTTCCAGTTCCGAACCGACGCGTCGTGACCGCATCTTCGTATGGGTGCGCGTAGGCCTAAGCGCGATAGTGGGCGCGGCAATCACTCAATGGCCGTACCTGCACGAGTGTGGGTTCACGCTGTTGGGATTCTTGGCCGTACTCTTGGTGATCGTCGGTGTGGGAGTATGGGCGAGTATATGGGCGTGGAGAACGAGAATGGCCACCGCTCATCTACTTGCTCTTCTCGTCATAGCATGGGGCGTAGCGCTGGTGACCAACCAGGTCCTTCCGCGGATTGGTTATGCAGGAGCGCAGGCCGCGTGGAGCTGTCCTGAGCCGACACCGGTCCCGGTGCTCCGTGAGGGAGGCGGCTTCATCAGGCGTCCCGATGGCACGTTCCTCCGTTATCGAGATATTGGTTCAGGCACACCGCGCCTTCTTGCTGCCGGAGCGATGGTCCTGACAGACTTGCTGCGTCCGTTGGCTCACCAGCAAGCGATAGTCCTCTACGATCCCAGGCGTCGAGGTGCATCGCGAGCGATGAGCGACACGCTTGGTGTCGGCATCGATGTGGAAGTAGACGACATGGCTGCGGTACGCCAGCACTTTGCCGCCGAGGAGATATCGGTCCTCGGCTGGTCACACAATGCCGCCACCGTTGCTCGATTCGCCGCTCTCAGACCTGACATCGTATCCAGAGTAGTCCTCATCGGACCGATCCCTCCACGGCGCATCAGTTACCAGCTGGATTGGACCAGAGGTATAGGCCAGGACACACTGGGCCTGGAGCTACTGCGCATCCTGAGAATACGCGGCGAAGATCGAGCGAGCCCAGCTGATTTCTGCCGGCGTTATTGGGAGATAGCTGTGCTTGGGCCATGGATGGGCGATGCAGCCGCGCTGGAGCGCAGTAGCCTTGATCCCTGTCGCTTTGAGAACGAACGACCTGAGCAGCGGGAAGCGAGCATGACCCGTCTGCTCGAGGCGTTCGGTGACTGGGATTGGACGGGTGACGTCGCCGACTTCTCGGGACCTGTACTGATCGTTCATGGAACGGCAGATCCCTACCCTATCGAAGGCGCTGAAGAATGGGCCCAGAGCTTTCCGAACGCGCGACTGCTCAGAATCGAAGGTGCAGGCCACATGCCCTGGCTGGAGCAACCCGAAGTCGTGTTTGGGGCGATTGAGACGTTCTTGGGAGGCGCGTGGCCGGAGGGAGCGGAGCAAGACTCCATTCAGTGACTGCTCAGGGAAAAGGTCGGCATCCGATGAGAAACACCCGGCGAGGGTTCTTGGCGTCGTGCGCAAGCGTTGTGGCGGCACCATATCTTTGGTTACCGGTATTCAGTCCTTTGTCTCGGCATGCTGCGCGACTTCGTAGGTCACGTTTAGAACGCCCCTTCCCCTCCCCATCCCAGCTAGCGTGGCAAAGAGACGAACTCGCGATCTTCCTGCATTTCGGTGTAAACACGTTCACCGACCGTGAGTGGGGAGACGGAACCGAAGATCCCACGATCTTCGTGCCCGAGAACATGGATTCCCGCCAATGGGCGCGCGAGGCGCGTGCGGCCGGTTTCCGAGCGGTGATCCTCACGGCGAAGCATCACGACGGATTCTGTCTGTGGCCAACGGCGACGACGAGTCATTCGGTGGCGTCTAGTCCGTGGCGTGGCGGTGCGGGAGACGTCGTCCGTGAGTTCACCGACGCCTGCCAGGCCGAAGGTCTGAGAGCCGGGCTCTACCTCTCACCGTGGGACCAAAACTCACCCGCATACGGAGATTCGCCACGTTACAACGATCTCTACTGCGCACAGCTCACCGAGTTACTCACGAACTACGGCCCGATTCATGAAGTCTGGTTCGACGGCGCGAACGGCGAAGGTCCGAACGGCCGTCGCCAGGAATACGACTGGAACCGCTACTGGGCTCTCGTGCGCTCACTCCAGCCGGAAGCAGTGATGTTCTCGGACGCGGGGCCCGATGTGCGGTGGATCGGTAACGAGATCGGCGTTGCAGGTGAGACCAACTGGTCCACCGTGGACCCCACAGTGGTTCCCTACCCCGGAGCTACAGGGGATCGCGTAATGGACATGCTCCAGCATGGCGACCCGCAGGGTACGGTTTGGCGACCCGGCGAAACCGACGTCTCGATCCGTCCGGGATGGTTCTACCATCCCGCCGAGAACCAGCGAGTGAAATCGGTGGACCAGCTCGTCGACCTCTACTTCACGTCGGTTGGCCGGAACTCCAAGCTGCTTCTCAACGTTCCGCCGACGCGGCAGGGCCTTCTCCATACAACTGACGTGGAGCGGCTGCACGGCATGCGGCGTCGCCTCGACGAGATCTTCGCTGAAGATCGCTTTCCCCTGGTGAATGCCGGGAATCAGACACCGGTTTCAGTGGCCGACTTGCGCGAGGACATC
>JBDGYW010000063.1:0-15543 GCA_039588935.1 Gemmatimonadota bacterium
GGGTGCCAGATTCCGACTCCGGCGAAAACGTTCCCCGGCTCGAGGTGAAGGTAGAAACCGGGCGTATGCACATCCTTGCCGGCTTCGTGGCGGAATTGTGCGGCGGCCCATGTCTTGTACGGGCTCTTGTCTTTTGAGAAACGCGTGTCCCTGTAGATCCGGAAGATCGAGCCACCGTTCGCACGCGGGTCAGCTAGAAAGTGGGGGCTGATCTTCTTCAACTTCGGGCCGAAGTCGACAACGAACCGCGCCAACGGATCCCGAACTTCCCGTTCGAAGCGCTGCTTGTTGGCGTCGAACCACTCGCGGTTGTTGTTGCGCTTGAGTTGTCGCAGAAAGGCCATCAACTCCGGGCCGAAATGAGGTTGTCTGGGCATGTCGATGCCTATAGGTGGAGGTGGTAGTCTTGGAACAATGATAACGCTGTAGGGGGGGAGGGAAATGGATAGCGCGAGGAGGTATGCGGGACTCGGTTGGGTCGAACGGCGTGCAGCGAACAACGTGCAACGTTCGGTCCCCGTCACGGAATGACGCCAACGCCGCGAACGCCGCTCGTGCCGCCGGTGCCGCCGGTGCCGCTTCTCCCGCCACTCCGGTCACTTCACCGCTGCCCTCATTGTTTTTTGGACTATTTTCTAATGATGACACCGCCAGACGAACGAACTGTTCCAGGTGACGCCCCAGTCTCCTCAGATTTCATCCGCACGATGATCGCGGAAGACTTGCGCACCAAGAAGTACGGTGGAAGGGTGGCAACGCGGTTTCCGCCAGAGCCGAACGGCTATCTACATATCGGGCATGCAAAATCGATCTGCCTCAACTTCGGTATCGCGCACGAGAATGCGGGCGGAACGTGCAATCTCCGGTTCGACGACACGAATCCCGAGACAGAGGAGATGAAATACGTCGAGTCGATTCAGGAAGATGTGCGGTGGCTCGGCTTCGATTGGGAGGACCGACTCTATTTTGCGTCCGACTACTTCGAACAACTGTATACGTTTGCGGTGCAGCTGATCAACAACGGCAGCGCTTACGTCGACAGCCTGAACGAGTCAGAGATCCGAGAGCATCGAGGTACCGTGACGACGCCGGGCAGGGAAAGCCCGTATCGAACTCGTTCGGTGGAGGAGAACCTCGATCTGCTTCAGCGTATGCGTGCTGGAGAATTCGAGAATGGTACGCATGTCTTGCGGGCCAAGATCGACATGGCTTCCAACAACATGCAGATGCGCGATCCCGTCCTGTACCGTATTCGCCACTCCGCGCACTACCGGACAGGCGACGACTGGTGCATCTACCCGTTGTACGACTTCACACACTGCCTGTCCGATGCGATCGAGCGGATCACTCACTCGCTCTGCACGCTCGAGTTCAAGGACAACCGAGAGTTATACGACTGGATTGTCAACGCCGTCGGGTTCGAGAGCCCTCCGGAACAGACTGAGTTTGCACGATTGAATCTCGACTATACGGTGGTGAGCAAGCGAAAGCTCGTGCAGCTGGTCAGGGATGGTCACGTTGCTGGCTGGGACGATCCGCGAATGCCGACGATTGCGGGCTTCAGGAGACGCGGTGTCACGCCTGAGGCGATACGTACGTTCTGCGATACAATCGGTGTCGCCAAGGTTGACAGCCGGGTCGACATCGAGAAGTTGGAGCACGCTATCCGCGATGATCTGAACATGAGGGTTCCGCGGGTGATGTGCGTTCTGCGGCCCCTCAAGGTTGTGATCGACAACTATCCGGAGGACCAGGTCGAGGAGTTGGACGCTCCGTATTATCCGCATGATGTTCCCAAAGAGGGTTGCCGCAAGGTGCCATTCTCTCGAGTCATCTATATCGAAAAGGATGATTTTCTCGAGGATCCGCCAAAGAAGTTCTTCCGACTCGCGCCCGGGCGAGAGGTGCGGCTCCGCTACGCGTATCTGATCAAATGCGTTGGCGTGATCAAAGATCCACACACGGGCGAGGTGGCAGAGATACACTGCACATACGAACCGGAATCAAAAGGAGGAAAGGCTCCGGATGGTCGAAAGGTGAAGGGTACCCTGCATTGGGTTTCGGCAAGCCACTCAATTCCGGCCGAGGTGCGGCTGTACGATCGACTGTTCCTGAATCCGGATCCCGAGGCGGAGACGGGCGATAGCGATTTCACCGCCAACCTCAATCCTGACTCCGTGGTGATTTTGCCTGACAGTCGCGTCGAGCCGGCGGTCGAGCACGACCCACCCGGCACGCGCTATCAGTTTGAGCGCTCCGGGTATTTCTGTAGTGATGCGGTTGATTCGGTGCCAAACCGTCTCGTGTTCAATCGCACGGTCGGTCTACGAGATACATGGGCCAAGCTCGCAAAGCAGGCCGTGGGCTCAGGAGGGTTGGAGGAGAGAGTTCGCGTCGATCGCAGACCGCAGAGCGCGAAACCGAGCGGTAGCCCCACTCCGCAGAAACAACTGATCGAAAGGACACCAGACTTCGCCGCCAAGGTCGAGCGGTACACTGCCGGTCTCGATCTTTCGGCAGACGACGCTGAGATCATTGCGGCCAACCGGATTCTCGCGACCGTGTTCGAGGATGCTTGTGCGACATTCGACAAGCCGAAGGCGATCGCGAACTGGGTGGTCAACGATCTCAGGCGTGAAACACGGGGCGAGCAGTTGGCTGATCTGTCGTTGACAGGAGCAGCACTCGCCTCACTGGTTGGAATGCTCGATGCGGGCACGATTACACGCACGGTCGCGAAAGAGGTCTTTGCCGAGATGGTGAAAAGCGGGCGAGATCCCCTGGAAATCGTTCGGGAGAAAGGACTCGAGCAGATCACCGATCCAGCGTTGCTGGAGCCGCTAGTCGACAAGGTGATTGCCGAGAACTCCGGCAAAGTGGCTGAGTATCGAAGTGGTAGGATGGGCCTTTTCGGCTTCTTCGTTGGGGAGGTGATGCGAGGTAGCCAGGGCAAAGCGGACCCGGCCCTTGTAAGGGAGTTGGTGCAGAAAAAGTTGTCCTGAGCGACGCCGTGCGTCAGGTGTGGTATTGTTTCGAAAGCACTTCCATCATCGCCTCAGCCTGTTCTGGCTCGAGCGTGTCTATTTTGGACCGCAACTCCTTGAGGACCTTTTGAGCCTCGTGAGAATCCTCGAGTTGTCGCGCCAGTCGGTGCACTCGAAACGCATGGTGAATTCCCACTGAGCCATGTGCGAACAGCAGTATGGCAGCCGACACGGGATCGACCTCCGCCAGTACCGTTAGCAGTGTCCGCAATAGCATGCGGGCGCGTTCATGATAGGGGCCTGTGTGCTTGGCTGCTTCATGCCGGGCGCGCCGCAGCCGTGCGTCGTCCAGTGTGACACGTTTGTCGCGCGTGAGTTCGTGCCACTGAGCCAACGCGAGCTGCCTGTGGTCGCGCGCCTCCCGGGTCGAGCCGATCTGGTCATCTGTGATGACCAAACGCCCATTTTTTATCTGATGTTCATACAAGGTCGGATCGTCACCGAGGCCATAGTAATCGGGTTCTTTGTCTACTTGCCCCGGCGTTGACAGATAGAAACCGCAGACGATCTCGGTGTCACGCGCCGGTCGGTTGAGAGTGACACAAGGAATAACGAGGAATTCGGTTCTAGATTCTTTGAAATCCTGGACATCGAGGATGACCTTACGAGCCTGAAGCCGCGCAGATACCATTGCGGTGTAGAGCAGTCGAAATGCTGGCTCGATGCGATGCCCATCGGTGAGCGCTGCCAGTCGGTCAGGGCCTTCCGACACAAAGCCCTCCGCAAGGTTTTCCACGAACGGTCTGGTATCTCCTGCCAGCAACGCGTGCAGCGCACTGCAGCAACGCGAATCACTCCCGTAACGTTCCATTATCCCGTATGTGGACGCCCCACCCGGGCCATCTGACACACCGACGTGGGAATTCACCTTCACGACCATCAACCTGCGCGAACCGGTTCGATCCGCATTGGCGTAGTGTTGCTCCGCTATCCGGACTGCACCCCAATCGTATCGTCCGCCAAGGTTTGCTATCCGGAATGCCGATTGCTGCGCGAACTTGAGCGACGGCAGCATGTACTTCACGAAACACCGTTGGAACGCGGACGCGCACTCGTGTTCCGATTCGTCCGCGCAGGTTACATGCATGGCGCCCACGATTTGAGGGTGGCGTTCCACTACCGACAGGTGGATTGCCTGGCACACTCCTTCGAGAGACCGCTCAGCTCCCACGATGTCCTTGAGCTGGTTCATGTCACCCTTTCCGGTTGAAGGCCTGGGACCGTAGCCAGCGGCTGCCAGAGGCTTCGTCACTCGTGATCAAAGATACTTCTGCATTCCCCCTTCCGCGTTGCTTTGCAGTCTGCCATATTCGCAACGAATTCCGTCGACCCTCCAACAGGCGATCAATAAGATGAAATCTGTGAGCCGAGTTCTTCTCCTCTCTGTAATTCTGAGCGTGATGAATATGGGTCTGGTGTCGCATTTGGCGGCGCAGGAACCACCTGTTGATCCCGCGCTATTTCAGAATATGGAATGGCGCAACATCGGCCCGTTCCGGGGTGGGCGCTCTGTTGCCGTAGCCGGAGTCGTCCAAGATCATCTGACATATTACTTCGGTGGGGTTGGCAGCGGTGTTTGGAAGACAACTGATGCGGGCATCACCTGGACCAACATCTCTGACACGACTTTCGGTACCTCGTCGGTGGGGGCGATCGCCATCGCTGAGTCGGACCCGAATGTCGTGTATGTCGGAATGGGAGAGCACGCGATTCGCGGCGTGATGACCTCGCATGGAGACGGAGTATACAGGTCGACGGACGCCGGTCGGACCTGGCGACACATGGGGCTGGAAAGCACTCGTCAGATCTCAGACGTGCAGGTACATCCCGCCAATCCAGACCTCTTATATGTAGCGGCGCAGGGTGCGGCCTATGGGGACTCCGAGGATCGCGGCGTCTACCGGTCGAAGGACGGCGGTGAGACGTGGGAGAAGGTGCTTTACGTGGATAGCACGTCCGGTCCGAGTTCGCTCAGCATGGACAGAAACAATCCCCGCGTGCTTTACGCAGCGATCTGGGATCACAGGAGATACCCCTGGCAGGTCCGCAGCGGCGGACCTGGAAGTGGCATATACAAGACGACGGATGGAGGTGACACCTGGGAGCAGGTGAACAAAGGATTGCCGGAGTTGATGGGTGACATCGGGGTTGCAGTCTCGGGTAGTTCCGATCGCGTGTACGCGATCGTGGAGGCCGATCCGGGCGGCGGGCTCTATCGCTCGGACGACGGCGGCAAGAATTGGCGGAAGTTGAATGAGTCGTGGGACATAAGGGCACGCGCGTGGTATTACACGCACATCACAGCGGATCCCAGCAATGCAGATGTCGTCTGGATAATGAATGCGCCGGTGTCCCAGTCGATCGACGGTGGAAGAACGTTCAGGCGCGTCCGAACGCCCCACGGCGACAACCACGACCTGTGGATCAACCCCGAGAACAGCGACTATATGATCAACGCCAATGACGGCGGCGCGAACGTGTCGCTGAATGGCGGTACGACATGGTCCACCCAAGAAAACCAACCGACGGCACAGTTCTATCGTGTAAACACCGATAACCGTTTCCCATACTACGTCTACGGTGGGCAGCAGGATAACTCCTCGGTGGCCATCGTAAGTCGGGCGTCGGGAGCAGGGATCGGCTGGAAGGATTGGTACGCGACAGCTGGCTGCGAGACTGCCTACCTGGCGTTCGATCCGGACAATCCGTTGCTGCAGTATGGTGGCTGCTACATGGGCCAGATCGCGGAGTTCGACGAACGTACCGGTAGCGACCGCAACGTAATGGCTTATCCGCACTTGCCCGCGGCGTTGGCCTCACGAGATATGAAGTACCGGTTCAACTGGAATGCCCCGATCGTGGCGTCGCAACACGACCCCAACGTCATCTACCATGCATCCAACATTCTTCTCAAAACTGAAGACCGCGGCGAGTCATGGGTGGAGGTCAGCCCCGACCTCACCAGGGACGACGACTCAAAGCAGGGTCCTGGTGGCGGACCCATCACGAATGAGGGCGCCGGCGGTGAGATCTACGGTACGATCTATTACGTGGCCGAGTCACCGCACGACGCCGGGACCGTCTGGACCGGCAGCGATGATGGCCTGGTTCACGTGACGAGAGATGGAGGAGCCAACTGGCAAGACGTGACACCCGAAGATGTTGGCGAGGCGATCATCAATGCGATCGAGGTTTCCCCGCACGATCCCGCTGTCGCGTACATTGCCGTGACCGGATACAAATTCAACGACTTCACGCCTCACTTCTACCGGACGGACAACTATGGCCAGTCGTGGGATCACATCGTCGACGGTATAGCTGACGATGCATGGGCCAAGGTTGTGCGCGAAGACCCGAAACGGCGCGGCCTGCTCTACGCCGGGACCGAGTCTGGATTGTACGTATCCTGGGACAACGGAGATCGCTGGCAGTCGCTGCAGCTCAACATGCCGCTCACGCCGATCACAGATCTCAAGGTTCAGGCGCAGCACAATGATCTAGTCGCGGCCACCGGAGGCAGGGCGTTCTGGATCTTGGACGAGTTGTCTCCGCTTCAGCAGCTCGGCGAGCAGGTGGAGGCAGCATCCGGGCATTTGTTTGAGCCACGGGTCGCCTATCGGATGGCCGGCGGTGGTGGTTTCAGCATGCCAGGGGGAACGCTCGGGAAGAACCCGCCAAGCGGCGCAATTATCGACTTCGTTCTCGCCGAGATACCCGACTCAACTACGGCTGCGCTCGAATTCCTGAACTCCGCAGGTGATGTCGTTCGCTCGTTCTCAACTGAGAAGGAGGAGGGGCAGACCGACTCGTCCTCTGTGCTCAAGGTGAAGGCAGGACACAACCGGTTTGCTTGGGATCTGAGGCATGGGAAGGTCAAGGAGGTTCCGGGTCTTTATGTATGGGGCACGTTGCAGGGGCACCGAGTGGTGCCAGGTGACTACCAGATCCGGTTGTCAGTCGGAAACGAGGTCCTCACTCGGCCGTTGGAGGTTCGCGCCGACCCACGTATCGACGCCACAGCAAGTGGTTTTCAGGAGCAGAATGACCTGATGGTCGAGATGGGTCGGGAGTTGGCAGAAATTCATGACGGTGTGCTCCGTATCCGCTCCGTTCGAGAGCAGGTTGAGGCATTGGTGGAACGCCTGGAAAAGCAAGAGGAACGCGATTCCGTTGTTTCGGTTGGCAAGGCGTTCATCGAAAGTCTCACGGCACTGGAAGATTCGCTCATACAGAAGCGCACTGTTGACGGTCAGACGGTGATCAATTTCCCGTCGCGGCTGAACTTCCAGTACATCTACCTGCGCGGCGCGGTCGAAGGGGCGGAGGGTCTCGTAACTGAAGGTGCCCGGCAACTCTTCAGAGATCTCTCGGCTGTTTGGGCGGGATACCGGGTTGAGTTGGAGAGCCTACTCGGACAGCGATTGGATGCGTTTAACTCGTTGGTGCGTGCGGAGAGCGTGCCGGCCGTTGTGATTCCGTAGGGTCGGGTCGAGCCCGACTGGGCGTCGAGCGAGACGCTGAGACGGACTCCCTTTCAACGCCAGTTGAGTATATCGTTCAGTATCTATCTGCGGAGGCCGGCAGCATTGAAGCTGAGTGGCGCGCGGATCGGGCTGGAATGGAAGTGGGTGATCTGAGTGGCACGTATCCTCGTTGTCGATGACGAACAAATAGTCCGCAACCTCGTGCGCAAAACTCTGGAGAGGGTTGGCCATGAGGTTGCTGAGGCCGAAGACGGTGAGGTTGCTCTTGAAGCAAGTAGGGAGCACCCTGTTGACCTGGTGGTTGCCGACCTGTTCATGCCGGTAATGGACGGGTTGCAGCTCATAGTCCAGTTGCGTGAAGAGTGTCCCAATACAAAAGTGGTGGCGATCTCTGGCTCAGTGTATGAGCGTAAGCCGCGTTTTCTCGAGATTGCCGGAAGAATGGAGTCGGTCATCACGCTTGCGAAGCCCTTCACGGCCGAGGAATTGCTCGCTGCCGTCGAGGAAGCGCTCGGTTCCTAAACGCTGAGTAGAAGGAGTGCTCCAATCCGGAGCTGCCGGTTTACCGGCTCTGCCTACCACCTTCCCCAAGTGCTGCGTTTCGTTGTTACCACTGCGGAATGGCGTATTGTGCGCCATTATTTGGTCACGAGCCAACCATTTTCACGACTTGGGGCACTCATGGATGTGACCAGTAGTTCCGTATCACTGGAGCCGACCGACAGGGCCCTGGCGGAACAGGTGCTACGGGATGGAGCCGAAAGTGCATTTCGTGCGCTTTACCGAAGGCACACACCCGGGCTGCACCAGTTCGTACTGCGTTTGGTTGGGGGCAATGGACACGATGCAGACGATGTCGTGCAGGACACGTGGGTCCGGGCCATTGAGAAACTCGGTTCTTTTCGATGGAGATCGACGATGAGGACCTGGCTCACCGGCATAGCGCTCAATCGCTGCCGCGAGTTGTTCAGGCGAAAGGACAGGAATTGGCTGGAGGTGCGGGAGGACCTGGAGTTGAGTATGGGCACACCCTTGCACCATGAGCGGATCGATTTGGAGAGTGCATTGAAGCGACTGCCGGAGGGATATCGAACGGTCCTGGTGCTGCACGATGTAGAGGGCTACACGCACGATCAGATCGGTGACCTGCTGGAGGTCACGCCAGGTACGTCAAAAAGCCAGTTGTTCCGCGCTCGTAGGATGATGAGGGCGCTGCTTGCGCCTACTGCCGAAAAAGACATGAGGATTCCGAGATGAAGGACAACTCAGACGAACTCACTCCTGAAGAACAATCTGCCTTTGCAGCCCTTCCTAGGGAGACAGATCCGGGTGGCCTCCTCGAGGAGCGGACTGTGAACGCACTCCATGCGCGAGGCCTGTTGCGTGCGGGGCCTGAGCGCACCGTGTCTCGGCGCGTGCCGATGTGGGCGTTGGGTTTGGCGGCCTCGCTCGCCCTCTTCGTCAGCGGTGTAGCCACGGGACAATGGCTCGGAACGCGGACACTGGCAGGATCCATGGCCGCGGCGCAGCAGGAGACCGCGATGCAGACCGCGTCGTTGGTTCAGCAAACTGGTTCCGCATACGTGATGGCTCTAATGTCGCTGGCACAGCTGGCTGACTCATCCAGCGATCCGGCGGTCGCACAGGGCAGGGAAGCGGCACTCACGTCGCTTCACGCGGCCGCCCGCGAACTCGCGCTGCTTGCGCCTGAGGACCCGCTGACTCTCGTGCTTCGTGACGGACTCAGGCTGACTTCGCTGCAGGGCGCGGTCGAGACATCCGGGACCAATCTGCAAAGCGTTGTCTGGTTCTGAACGACGTCGGGAAGGGAGACACAACATGTTGAGAAGACGGTTGGTCAATCTGGCAATGGTGTTGGCGGTTTTGATATCGGCGGATCCTGACCTCGCGGTCGCGCAGGAAGGGGACATGTTCGTCAGCGTGACGCCGACCGAGGGGCAGTGCCCAACAGATGCATACGTGGTCGGGTACATCGGATACAAGGACCTCGAATGCAACTGCTCGTTCACTATTGCCCCGGACGGTCCACGGCGGTACGACTTCCGCGCCGAACCTACCCTCGGCAGCGTTGAATCGGGTAGCCCGGCAGACGGCAAGCTCCGTGCTGGTGATGTGATTGCGGCGATAGATGGTCACCTGATCACAACCAGAGAAGGTGGGCGACGGTTCGCCAGCCTGACTCCAGGTGAGTTGGTCACACTGACAGTGAGGCGTCAGGGAAGGGAAGTGGACGTAACGATGGTGCCGGAACGGGCATGCTACGAAGTCACCGCCCTTCCGCAGCCACGGGTTCCCGCGCTACCGCGTACCACGGTTGCCCCGGACGTGCCACGGCCCAACCTGGCGAGGCCGGTTCCACCGCGGCGTCCGACGGTAGTTGCAGCGGAGCCGCCGCGTCCAACCACCCCAGTCCCTCCACCGGTCCCTGATTTGTCTCACGGTTGGTTTGGTTTCAGCTTCAAGTGCATAGAGTGCACATTCGATCGGAGCAACGGTCGCACGGTGTGGGGATTCACCGCGCCGCCAGAGGTCGACCGGGTAGAATCGGGGAGTCCTGCACACGAGGCCGGCCTACGAGCCGGCGACAGGCTGACTCATATCAACGGATATGCCTTGACGAGCCCGGAAGGAGGGCGACTGTTCATGTCCGTCGAGTCCGGAGACACTGTGACGTTTCGCTACAGCCGAAACAACTCGACACGCGACGCCCGGATCATCACAGAGACACGAACTCAGTATCTGGATCGTCAACATATGGATCGCTGGAATCAACTGGCCGCTGACTATGCGCGACCACCATCACCGCCCATCACCAGGTTTTCCGGAGTGGTTGGCAATGCGCACGTGCTCGTGACAGGCGGTCCCGTCAGCGTGAACCGCACCGAAGACGAAGTGGTGATCCAGGCGGGGGACATTACCGTTCGTGTCAGGAGAACCGGTACGCCGCCAAACTAGCTTCGCCAGATCTGCGCCAACTATCGGCGGGAGTGCGAAGATCATCGATCCCACGATATCAACTGGCAGAACGCTGTGACTCGCGCTGGTCTGTGAGGACTGTTCACCAAGACACCCCCCTTCCGAGGGTGGGTGAGTCCCGGCACCATACGATCCGGTCCCGCCGATAGCAAGAATTCGGCGCACCCCTTGACGGGGCCCGGGGTACGGGTACCATGGAATACCCATTCCGAACCTGGAGGTGATGTGGGACGGGTGATTCTCGTCGTTGTGCTTTTGTGTTTGTTGGAGTTCTCAGTGATTCATGGCCAAGGGGTGGTCGAACCGGGTTCCCGGCTTCGGGTCATGCAGTGTACACCTCAGTGCGCCCAATCAACAGGAACGTTGCTGGGCCTGGGCCAGGATCATTCGAGCGTGGTAATTCATCTGGGCGAGGAACTGGGGCCGGTGGAAGTTCCGTTCGAGAGAATCGCGCGCATGGAGGTGAGTAGGGGTCGCGGCAAAGACAAAGTGGCCGGCGCAACTCTAGGTGCGATCACCGCTGGCGGTGTGACCTTCTGGGCCCTGAAGGGGGCCGGTGCTCCATGTAACGCGGATGCGGGGCTTTTCTGCGGGCAGAGTGATGCCGCGAGGATTGGCATCACTGTGGCTGCGGCAGCTGTTGGGGCGGTTGTGGGTGTGCTCGTGGCCCCAGAGCGAGACCGCTGGGAAATAGTCTCACCGAACGATCTGAACCCCGGTGCCATGCCTGGGAGAACGCAAACGGCGTCGCTCGGCGTGGCGTTGAAATTCTGATGTCCCCACTGTCTCTTTTGCTTCGTGTCGGTAGGATCGGCACGGCCGTGATCGCGTTACTGCTACTCTTTAAGCCGGCAACTACCATAGCACAAACACAAGACACGACCGTCGTCGGCGGTGGCGATGTACTGGCGGTTCTTGGAGCGGGCACACTCTTGCTGGGACCCGCTCTGTTTCTCGATGCGGATTCCGTTACGTGCGTGCCATGCAACCGATCGGAAGTCCCGGCTTTCGATCGGTGGGCCATCGCGCCGGTGAGACCGTTGCCGGCTGCTATTAGTGACGTGTTACTGATAGGGGTCGGCGTGTCGAGCTGGTTCAATCTCACGAATGAAGGCGCAGCCGGCCGCCAGGGCATTGTGAGTTCTGTCGAATCGGTTCTCTTTGCAGAGGGCATCTCGGAATTGCTCAAACGGCTCGTGGGACGAAAGCGACCTGTACTCTATACGCCTGAGGGAGCCGCCGTCGCCGGAGATCCAAAGAACCAACAGTCCTGGCCCTCCGGGCACGCCGCTGGAGCGGCGGCGCTGGCCACGTCTTACTGGCTCACGCGCAACCGCGTTTCGTCGGGTGGAAGCAATGACACTCACGCCCTGATGCTTGCGGCCGGTGCGGTTGGTGTTGCGGCACTCAGGGTTGCCGCGGCAAAGCACTTTCCTTCTGACGTGCTTGGGGGGTTGGTCCTGGGTGTTGCGACCGCCGGGTTTGTACATACAGTGAAGTTCTGAGGTGAGCCACCAGCTACTTGCTTCTGGATCCATGTCGACGAGGAGCGCCTGAATGAACGGTAAGAAACTTCCACGAACTGCCTACGTGCTCGATGAGGGGCAGGAGTACATCCCCTACACGAGCGGGCAGACGCTCACAGAGTTCACGATCAAGACGGTGATATCCGGTGCTTTGCTCGGCATGGTGTTCGGTGCCGCAAACACCTATCTGGGCCTGAAAGCCGGTTTGACAATCAGTACGTCGATACCCGTGGCTGTGCTCACGGTGGTGGCCTTCAGGATTTTCTCCGCCATGGGGATGCATTACAGCATTCTAGAGACGAACATGTCGCAGACCATTGGATCCGCGAGTTCGTCGGTTGCCTCGGGTGTCTTGTTTACGATCCCGGCTCTCTTCATCTGGGGAATATCACCGGAATGGAGACAGATAACGCTCCTCGCCATGTGCGGCGGCATTGTTGGTGTTTTGGCGATGATTCCCTTGCGGCGCTATCTGATAGCACGTGAGCACGGAAAGCTGCCCTATCCAGAGGGGATGGCGTGCGCTGAGGTTCTGGTGGCCGCAGAAGGCGGCGGCCGGCAGGCCGCAGGCGTGTTCTGGGGCATCGGTGTCGGAATGCTTTTCAAACTGATCACCGACGGATTCAAATTTGTGGGTGGAAGGTTCGAATTGCTCCTGGGCCTCAAAGCCAAGCTTTCGATCAGCGTCTCCACACCGTTGATCGGTGTCGGATATATCCTGGGAATCCGAGTGGCGACCGTCATGGTTGCCGGTGGTGCACTCTCTGCGTTCGTGATCATTCCTTTGATCAACATCTGGGGTGCAGGCCTTACCGAACCGATGTTCCCGGAAACCGAAAAGCTGATACGTGACATGTCGGCCAGCGAAATATGGAATCGTTATGTGCGCTACATCGGTGCCGGTGCGGTGGCAACCGGTGGGATCATAACGCTGGTAAAGTCGATACCGACCATGATCGAATCGTTCAAGCTCGGGATTGGGCAGATAGCGAAGGCGACCGAAGGAACAGTGTTCGACCGCACGGATCACGACCTGTCGTACAAGACAGTACTCGTCATTGTCTGTGGTGTGTTACTCGTACTCACTTTTGTCCCGGGAATTCTCGGGTACCTCGACTCAATGGTGGTGAGGGGCCTTGCCTCGGTGATGATCGCGATCTTTGCGTTCTTCTTTGTAACGGTTAGTTCGAGAATTGTGGGCCTGGTCGGTGTCACATCGAACCCGACGTCGGGCATGACGATCGCGACCCTTCTGGGTACCGCTTCGATATTCTACCTGATGGGCTGGACCGACCTTTCCGGCAAGGCAACCGCGCTCATGGTTGGTACGGTGGTTTGCATTGCCGCCTCGATCGCCGGTGATACGTCCCAGGACTTGAAGACCGGTTACGTATTGGGAGCCACTCCACGGCTGCAGCAGATTGGTGAGTTGATCGGGGTGATCACGTCAGCCGGGGTTGTCTGCCTGGTGGTAATGCTATTGCACCAGAATGTCGAAGGCGGACTTGGCGGGCCTGAATTGCCGGCTCCACAGTCGGTTCTGATGAAACTGGTCATCGACGGTGTCCTCGACCAAAACCTGCCTTGGACATTGATCTTCATCGGTGTGGGCATCGGCCTCGGTGCGTCGCTGTTTAAAATCCCTGTGCTGGCCTTTGCGGTCGGCGTCTACCTACCGCTCTACACAATGGCGGCTGTGTTCGTTGGAGGTTTGATAAGGCACTTGGTCACACGTAAGCAGGATCCGGAAGAGGCCGAGCGGCGTCGCGAGCGTGGCGTGCTATTTGGGTCGGGGTTGGTAGGTGGCGGTGGCCTCACCGGGGTGCTGTTGGCCTTATGGGTCGCGGTGCGCGGTGGCGAACGAATTGTGGGCTTCCCGCCCAATTTGCCTCACTACCTGGAGCAGGCGCTCGCGCTCGCAACGGTCCTCCTAATCGTCGGTATAATGACCGCGTTTATCAGGGCTAGGTCGGATTCAATGGCACGGTGAGACCGAAACTCAGCAGGTTCGACCCTCGTAGGTTGAGAAGGAGTGGTTTGTACCGCCACGAGGCAGTATTACGTCTTTGTTGGAGGTTTCGAAGATGACGACTGAAGGAACACGCCGCGGAAGCATTTTCAACGCGATGACATGGATGCTTGGCCTCTCCATTCTCCTATTCTGGATACCGTTTCTGGGTGGGTTGATAGCCGGATTCGTGGGAGGGAGAAAGGCTGGCAAGGTCCCAGAGGCAGTCCTCGCAGTGATCCTTCCGGGCTTGGTTCTCGGAATCCTCACGTTCCTCTTGGGAACTGTCTTGGGCGGGATCCCGGTGATCGGCCAACTCTTTGCGCTCGTAGCCGGCATGGGAACGTTGGTGCTGTCGTTCATGAACGTATTGCCACTGCTGATCGGTGCAATTCTCGGAGCCTTGACGGCCAAGTAGCGTAGGTCCAAGCAGTCCAACACTCTGAGTAAGAGCAGCAGCCATCAGCGATCAACTCTAGGAGTTGTGACCTGATGGCTGTATTCTTTCCCCATCTTGCCTTGGGCTGACATCTTACTGGCGAACCTCTCAGTTGTCCTCGGAGCCACGCTCCAGGGCTCCATAGGTTTTGGACTCGGCTTTGTCGGGGCGCCGCTACTCATGCTCATCAGCCCAGACTTCATTCCAGGGCCCCTCCTTTTCAACGCCGTCGTCTTGACGGTGTTGCTTACTCACCGAGAACGACACTCGATAGTGTTTTCGGAGATCAGGTGGGCTGTGGTTGGCAGGTTGGTGGGTGTGGTCGTTGCTGCCGCGGTGGTGGCGTCGATCTCCACAGACGGACTCGCCCTCACTCTGGGCATCTTGGTGCTCTTGCTGGTGGGATTGAGTTTGTCCAGGTTGCACTTTGAACCGACTTGGGGAAGCCTGTTGGTTGCTGGCACCCTATCTGGTTTTTCGGGAACGATCGCCTCTGTCGGTGCCCCTCCTATGGCCATTGTCTACCAAAATGCGAAGGGTCCGCGGATCCGCGGTACACTCTCGGCTTTTTTCGTGATTGGTTCCGTGATGTCGCTTACCGCTCTGCTGTTGGTAGGGCGACTTGGCATATCAGAGGCAACTATCGCACTGAAGATCTTGCCGGGATTACTGATTGGGTTCGTGATTTCCCGCCGCGTGGCTGTCGTGCTGGATCGCGGTCACACACGACACGCTGTCTTAGGGCTCGCGGCGGCTGGTGGTGCGCTTCTGGTTCTCAGGGAGTTGCTGTAAGTAGACTCTGCCGTCACTCATCCCACAACGTTGGCCCGGTCAACGGACATCGTCCTGAAAGTTGCCTTTGATCGGCAAACGTGAATCAGTACGAACGAAAACGGTGACACCAGCTTGACAATCTTCATGATTTGATTATTTCTTCTGTGCAGCGGAATAAATTGTGGAGAGTGAGTATGACATCTCGCGAAGGACTCAACGAGGTCGATCAATTGGTGCTGCTGGCCCTCGTACGGCTCGACTCGCGCGCGTA
>JBDGYW010000064.1:0-30099 GCA_039588935.1 Gemmatimonadota bacterium
CTCGGATTTGCCGAGTACCCTCCCAGGAGTGACCTTGATTGCCCATCTGCGTGGCGACCCTGGCTTCGCTTGCGGCGGTGGCCAGCTGCTTTGCCTCCCAGATAGTGCGCGTCAACGGCTTCTGACAGTAGACGTGCTTCCCCATGCCGAGCGCCATCATGGCGGCCACGGTGTGTGTATGATCGGGCGTCGAAACAGTGACGGCATCAATACTGTCACCGTCGCGCTCCAGCATCACGCGGAAGTCCCGGTACCGCTTGGCGCTCGGAAAACTCTCATACGAGCGGGAAGCACGTTCGTCGTCGACGTCGCAGAGCGCGAAGATGTTCTCACTGCTCATGCCCTGTACATCAGCCCCCCCCATGCCACCCACGCCGATACATGCGACGTTCAGCGTGTCGCTGGGCGCCCTGTAGCCTCGGCCGCCGAGCACGTGCCGAGGGACTATGTGAAATGCGGCACCGGCCGCTGCCATTTCGGTTACGAACGTTCGCCGCTGCATTTTGGAGGACATTGTCGTGCTCCCGCTGGGGTTTTCGATCGGTACAGCCGTAGTATGCAGGCGTCGCCGTCCATGTGCCAGGGTGTACTCGGCCTTCACCCTTGAGTCACCAAGGCCCAGGAGTGATATTCGGCTCTCATGCAACGCCCAGTTGTTCAAACCGGTCTAGCAGAGTTGTTGTCGGGCGTGCGCACGGAATTGCGGCGTGCCAAGCTCGGCTTGATTGCGCACCCTGCCTCCGTGACTCCGGACCTGACCGCATCTGTCGACGCTTTGCTGGCTGGCGGTTACGACGTCTGCGCACTGTTCGGACCGCAACACGGCATGCGTGGTGAGAAGCAGGACAACATGATCGAGAGTCGGGCGTACGTCGATCCACGACTCGGCATTCCTGTCCACTCTCTCTACGGTGATGTCCGGAAACCCACGGCGGAGATGCTGGACGGACTAGATGTGTTGCTCTTGGATCTACAGGACGTCGGAGTACGCGTATACACATTCGTTTGGACTATGACTCTGGCAATGGAGGCGTGTCGAGATTCCGGCGTGAGGTTCGTGGTTCTCGATCGTCCGAACCCCATCAGCGGGATGATGCGTGAAGGTCCCGTACTGCAACCGGGATTCGAGTCGTTTGTCGGCCTGCATCCGTTGCCACTTCGCCATGGCCTCACTGCGGGAGAGATAGCGCTTATTGCCAACGAGAGGTTCGGGATCGGCTGTGAGCTTGACGTCATCCCCTGCAGCGGATGGTCGCGCGACAATTGGCTTGACGCAACCGGCCTTCCATTCGTTATGCCTCGACTCATGCATTGTCTATCCGGGCATGGTGCTTCTTGAGGGCACCAACCTGTCCGAGGGGCGGGGCACCACGCGGCCATTCGAGATGTTCGGGGCGCCGTATCTGGATCCGAACGAGCTGGTCGAGAATCTTGGAGCGATCGAACTGCCAGGTGTCGTGTTTCGGCCATGCTGCTACGAGCCGACCTTTCAGAAACACGCGGGACAAGTTTGCGGTGGTGCGCAAATACACGTGGTGGACAGGTCGGCCTTCCGCCCTATTGCGACCGCGGTTTCCATTCTGCGCGCGGTCAAACAGCTGGCGCCTGAAAATTTCGATTGGCTATCCCCGCCGTACGAGTATGAGCACGAGAAGATGCCGATGGATATTCTCTGGGGGAGTGAGTTGCTGCGGACCACCATCGATTCCGAACGACTGCCCAGCGATCTGCTGGAGAAGAGCGAATCCGATCTGCTGGAGTTTGAGGGGCTTGCGGAGCAGTACTTGCTCTACGCTTGAGGCATCGCAACCGTTCGTTAAGTCCTCTCCAATCTGATTTCTGCTCCGTGGGGCACATCTTTCAGTTGCGTCGCGTCGTCCAAGACCTTGCCAATGCGATTCACCGGGCTCGCTGCTCGCGGCTCATCTCCGGCTGATGCGGGCGTGCGGCCGAAAAAGATGCAGAACGCCTTTCCTGGCGGCCAATAGCCGAGTTCCCCCACGTCTACCTCCTCGGAGGCGTCGGGTGCGAGAAGCTCGTCTACGGGGATCTCGAAGTAGATCTCTTCGCCCCAGCGATTGCCGTGGGCTTCAATGGGCAAAGCGTCGTGGATGGCTCGAGCCGACGGCGTGTCGTTGAGTTCGGCGCGGAGTGCTATGTCTCCCGCGCTGATTCGAATCGTGTGGCTCATATGTCTCTCAGACCGAGTTGGTAGAAGGAGATCGTGGGCACGGCGTGAACCGGCCGTTCATTGATCGCCCTCGGGTGGCAACACAATCGAAAACACAGTCCCGGATTGGGGCGTCGAGCTGAAGCTCACCTCACCGTCCAAATACTGTTCTCCGAACAGCTTCATGCTGTAGGTACCCAACCCTCTGCCGGGTTGCCTTTTTGTGCTGAACGATCGCCGGAAGATGTTTAGCGCAATGTCCTCAGGTATCACGCCCGGGTTTTGCACGAGGAATGTCGGGTGACCTTGCGCATGCTCATACCAGAGCCGGACGCGGTCTTCCGAAGAGGTCGCTTCCAGCGCGTTCTTCACCATGTTGACGAGGACGCGTATCAGCAGTGTCGCGTCAGTCGTTACGGCCGCATCGGGTTCCCCGGGGCTTATCTCGACTCTACGGTCTGTGGCTTCGGCCAACATGCCGCATAAGGTCTCAACGCTGTCCAATATCTCCTGAACTGTGATGGGTTGCTTGTTGACCTGCAGGCTGCCCTTCTCGGCGTGCGCCAGCAGGTGCTGTCCGTGCAGCTCCTCGCGCATCCGGCCTGCGATGGCGACCACCATTCTTGCAGCTTCTGATGGCTCATCCTCTGCGAGGATCTCCGCCCATCCGGTGAGCCCCGTGAGGGTGTTGCGCAAGTCGTGCAGGAAGACGTCTTCGAGTGCAGCACGCCGTTTCTCGGCGCTCACGTCCTGGAACACCAGTGCGACGACAGGCTCGGAACCCAAAAGGAGCTTGGTGGCCTTTACCCTCATCTCAACGGACTTCCGTTGCCGTCCTCGCAACATGGTCATACAACACTCGCCCGAGTGTGGCGCATCATGAGCAAACGCCGCAAGAACTGCGATGACTGCGCCACAGGGTTTGCAGTGCTGTGACGTACCGCATCCGTCAGGGCCAACCGTGCTGTACTCGCAATCCATCAGTTCGCCGGGCCGCAGGCCCAGTATGCTGTCCATCCGCCGCAGGCCCAGATTGTCGAGCAGTTCCCGATTTGCGGCGAGTACTTGGCGGTATCTGTTGAGAATGAGCACATAACCACCGACAGCTTCGAGCACGGTGGTTATGAGCGGATCGTGAAGAGATTTCTCGGCGAGTCTGCGCACGTCGTGGCGTGTGGCTCGGCCGGCGGGAGCGAAATGAGTGGTAACCGTAGCAGCCATTGTCGACCTCCCTCGTTTCGTGACCCGAAGTGAGGCGCTACGAGCTTACAGCAAAACAGCAGTGCAATGAGTGCTCGCGCACGAATGCGTCAGGAGAATATGCACCACAGGTTGCTGGGTCCGCCAGGACCTTGGGTGGGCGAACGCAGCGCCCCTGGGTCAAAGCAGCTAGTTCGAGGTGAAGGGACCAAGGGGCGACGCGGAGCTACTCTACCCGCAGCACCTCCTGTGGGTCGACCTTCACGGCGCGCATCGCGGGCACAATGCAGGCGATCATCGCAACAGCTGCCAGACAAAGGCTCACGCCTCCAAAAGTGATCACGTCGGTCGGGGCCACATCGAACAGCAGGCTTTGCATGATCCTTCCGCCGGCAAATCCGCCGATGAGCCCGGCGCCGATGCCGATACCGACCAGCATCATCCCTCTCCGCAGCACCAGCCCGATCACGTTCTGGGGTGCAGCACCAAGAGCGACTCGAATCCCGAGTTCGTGAACACGCTGGCGAACAAAGAAAGCGAGTATTCCATAGAGACCGGTTGAGGCGAGAATCAACGCCATGCCGGCAAAGAGACCCACCAACATCATGCGGAACCTCGGCTGAGCCAGTGAATCTCCGATGCGTGCTTCCATGGTTTCGAGGCCGGAGATCGGAATAGACTGGTCGAAATCCCAGACGGTTCTCCGGAGGTCTGCCGCGAGATCGAGTGGCTCGCCGACGGAGCGGATCAGGAGTTCCATTCTGTCGGGTGTGATCTGGTCGGATGACATGTAGAAGACGGGCGTGAAATCCTGTGCAAGCCCGAACTCACGTATGTCAGCCGCCACCCCGATGACCTGCCAGTTCTGACCCCAGACGAACAGCTCCTTGCCGAGCGGGTTCTCATCTGGGAACCAGCGCGCGGCCATTGTTGCGCTGATGATGAGAACGGGCGGGCTCCCGACTCTGTCTGTGGACTCGAACGCCCGACCGGTCAAGATTGGTATCCCGAGTGCGTCGAAGTAGTTGTCCGACGCAAAACGGCGTTGCGCTCCAAACTGGGCCTGCTCTGCGGCGTTCGTTGGTGGACGCTCGACTGGGTAGATAGTGTTCCACGTTCCGCCTGAACGGATCGGCACCTGGTCAACCGCCCCGACCGAGACCACTCCGGGCATTGCACGCAGGCGGTCGTGCAGTTGCGTCCAGGCGCTGGCGATCTCCTCCGGTGACTGATAACGCCACGTCGGGAGCTGGATTTCGGCGCGAAGCACGCGTTCGACATCGAAACCCGCATCAACTCCCTGTAACCGGAGGTAACTCCTAACTAGGAGACCCGACGCTGCCATGAGCATCAGCGATAGGGCAACCTGCGTGACAACCAAAGCGTTGCGGAATCCCGCCCGTCCGTGGCTAGTGCCCCGCGTTCCACCAACCTTCAACGTTTCCGAAAGTGAGAGTTTCGTACTCCGAAGCGCCGGCACGACGCCGAACAGGAGGCTGGCAAATATGGAGACGCCGAATGTGAAAACGAGAACTGTCGGGTCAAGACTCACCGTGTCCAGTCTCGGGAGGTTTGCGGGTCCCCAGGCCTTGAGCGCGCCGATGCCCAGAAAGGCAACAGAGAGGCCGCCGACGCCACCTGCCAACGCCACGAGCACACTCTCGGTCAGGAGCTGGCGGATCACCCTCGACCGGGCTGCTCCGAGTGAAAACCTCACAGCCACTTCGGTGCTCCGTGTCATTGCGCGTGCGAGTGACAGAGATGCGACGTTTGCGCAAGCGATTAGGAGAACCAGACTGACCAGGCCCAGCATTATCAGCAATGATGCGCGCGCGCCTCCAACGAACACTTCGTGCATCGGCTCGAGCGTGACACCCCAGCCGTCGTTGGTCGCCGGGTAGGTGGTCTCGAGCCGCTCAGCAATGATGTCAAGTTCGGCCTGCGCCTGTTCGATTGAGACACCATCATTGAGCCGGCCGAACAGGCTGAAGTTGTTGTTGCCGCGGCCCTGCGTGAAACTCGCCTCGCGCTGCATGGGGAACCACAACTCCACGCCATCACGGTATCCGAAATCGGGGGGCAGTACGCCCACGACCTCGAATGGTTCGCCGTTGAGAGTGATCGGCGTCCCGATGATCTCTCTGTTGCCACCGTACCTGCGCTGCCAGAATCCGTCGCTGATCACGACTACGCTCGGCGAGCCCGCTTGCTCTTCCTCCAACAGGAAGGAGCGCCCAATTTGGGGTGGCGTCCCAAGGGCCGAGAAGAAATTGTAAGAGATCTGTGTGCTGAGAATGCGCTCGGGCTCGTCGTTGCCGGTCAGGATTACGCGCGGCGAAAAGACGAGGACTGCCGCCAACGATTCGAACGCGTCGGCTTCGTCGCGATAGTCCCAAAAGTCGATCGCAGAAACCGAATTGCGGGGGCGCATCTCGCTGCTCCCCCACATCCACGCCAGTTCGCTTGGATTCTCGTACGGAAGCGGTTGAAGCACGACCGAATTCAACGTGCTGAACATCACAGTGACAGCGCCGATGCCGATAGCCAGGACCAAGATGCTGGCTAAGGTGAAGCCGGGGCTCCGCAGAAACAGGCGACCCGCGAAGCGTAAGTCTTTCCATACATCATTCATTAGAGGACCTCTATCTGGTTGCAGCGCGGGTTCAGTTGATGGGAGACGCGCTGCCCGTTGGTGCTGCGATTTCGCCATACGGCGGAGCACGTATCTGGAGCTGAGCGCGAATGCTTGGCGCCAATACCAGAACTCAGCTCGGCGTAGATCTCGGGGGGAACGCGATCCCGCCTCGGCCCGGTCCAGAAATGCCTCGTGCAGATCGCCGAGCACCGTCTCTGCGGCGCCTTCCTGTGGGAGGCACGCCCTGAGCAATGCAGCAGCGGCCTTTGGGGGCGATACAATGCCGGTGTCGGTCATCGGCGTTCGAACACCGAATCCAGACCGTCCCACAAACGCATCCAGGCGTTCCGAGACTTCTGTAGAGCAGCCACCCCTCCCGCCGTGACGGTGAGAAACCGTTTTGGGCGTCCACCTCTGCGAGGTGTCGGATCGCCAAGTCTCGAGGTGAGCATTTCCTTCTCTTCGAGCCTGTCGAGCGTCACGTAGAGCGCCCCGCGGGAGACCCTCCGCTCGACCCTGCGCTCCAATTCGTCCATCACGTTCGTGCCAAAGGCCTGGTCGTCCAATTGCAGAATCGCGAGGAGTACCATTTGCTCCAATTCGCCCAGATAGCCTGTCTTCTTCGTCATATCGCCGACCAATCCAAGAATGCTGAATACCCAATCACACATTATAGACGTAGGGAATTGGGAAATGGTTACACGCCCATCCGGGAGGTTTGGGTGCCGGCGCCGTCCGTGGTTCTACCCTGGGTTGAAACCCGGGCTCGGGCGCCTGCGGCGGATCGTCCTGAAGGACGAGGAGGGGAGTGTCTTTCAAGACGCTCACGAAGTGCCGAGCCCGCCTTTCAAGGCAGGGAAAGCAATCCGCAAACGAAGATCACAGAGATTCCCGTGAAACCTATCTCCACCCATCCCCGTATTGCTGTATATCCACATTGGATATACCCACAATGGATATTCGGAAATGACACTAAGAAGAACCGTGGCCACGGCTACTGACGGCGAACTCACCTCAGCGATGTTCCACATCCTGCTCACCCTTGCCGAGGGCGAGCGACACGGCTACGCGATCATGCAGGAGATAGAGCGCCGAACAGATGGTGTGGTCGAACTCGGACCAGGCACCCTCTATCGGTCGATCAAGCAGCTGGTCGATCGTGGCCTGATTGCGGAGACTGAATCCGAACCAACGGGCGGCAAGCAACGTCGAAGTTACGCACTTACAGAAGACGGGAAGCGCAAGGCGGAGATGGAAGCGAGAAGACTCCAGGGTTTGGTTGAGTGGGCGGAGGCCGCGAGGCTCTTGCACGGCGGACAGGCGTGAGTTCTCTGCGACGCCGTCTCGCGCGCCAACTACTCCGAGTCCTCCCAGGCGATTTCCTACACCGCCACGGCGATGAGGTCGCCGAGTACTTCCGCGAGAGGTCGCGAGAGATTTACCTCCAGAAAGGATGGGCTGGACTCGTGGTTTTCTGGTTCCGCGGTTCCGCCGACGTGGTTCGAGCGGCAATTGCGGAGCGCGTTGAGGAGCGGGACGTTGCCAACCCAGACCCAACTCACCCTTCATCCAGAAATCCCAATCCAATGAACACGCTGCTCCATGATGCCACGTTCGCGCTACGCACCATGCGTCGCACGCCGGGTTTCACCGTCGTCGCCGTTGTCACTCTTGCGCTCGGTATCGGCGCAAACGTAGCGATGTTCGGCACGGCGTATAACGCCTTCCTCAAACCCCTTCCGTTCCACAATCCAGGACGCCTCGTAATGGGGCAGGCAACGTTTAGCGGCCGGGTGAACCCGTGGGCGGCAGGAGCCGACTACTACGACTACCGGGATCAGAACGATGTGTTCGAAGGTCTTGCCGCGATCCTTCCGTTCGGTCGTGCATACACAATTACTGGGTCGGATGAGCCGGAACGGGTTCTCGGTACGGCCGTGTCTGTGAATCTGCTTCCAACGCTTGGAGTGAGTCCGCAACTCGGAAGGAACTTCACAGCAACGGAAGGGATGGCGGATGCACAGGACGTGATTCTCATCAGCGATCGATATTGGCAGCGGAGGTACGAAGGCAGCCCCGATGCTTTGGGAAGAACGGTCATGATAAATGGAAATCCGGTTACCGTGATCGGGGTTATGCCGGCCGGTTACCGGTTCATGCAGGACGTTGACTTCTGGCGCGCCATGCGGCCCGACAGAGATGCCGCATCCGAGCGGCAGTATCACAACTGGTTGTTGGTGGGGCGGTTGGCAGACGGCATCACGCTGGACCAGGCCCAGATTCAGTTTGACGTGATCTCCAGCCAACTCGAAGCGTCGTATCCGGAAACGAATGATGGCAAGGCATTGCTGCTGACAGGTCTGCACGACGTTCTAGTTGCAGACTACCGGACTCGGCTATACGTGCTTACCGGTGCTGTTGGACTGATTCTGTTGATAGCGTGTGCAAACATCGTAGGGATGCTACTCGCTCGTGCTCCGGCGCGCCGCGTCGAGTTGTCAGTCCGCGCGGCTCTTGGGGCGTCGAGAGGGAGGCTGATGGGCCAGCTCCTTGCCGAGGCAGTCCTGCTCGCTGGGCTGGGCGGAGTTCTCGGAACCGCATGCGCTGTCTGGATGCAACGAGTGATCCTGGGCTTTGTGCAGTTGGATCTTCCGGGCGTGGAGGGCGGTTACCTGTCGTGGACCATGTTGGGCATTGCGCTCATCATGTCGCTCGCAGCGGGGGTGATCGCCGGAGTCTACCCAGCGGTGATTGGCGCACGCGGGAGGCTCGCCGAGGATCTGAAGGCCGGAAGCCGCACCGTGGTGAGCACCGGAACCCGTTTTCGCAGCGGACTGGTTGTCGCGCAAGTGGCTCTGTCGATCGTACTGCTCATCGGTGCCGGCTTGCTTATTCGGAGTTTCTCGCACGCACGGGACACCGACCCCGGGTTTTCCCCCGACAACCTGCTCACGGCGAGCGTTGAACTTCCCAGAAGCATGTATCCGGATCGGCCGACACGCATCCAGTTCTTCACCTCTTTATTGAGCGAAATTCGTTCGGTCCCCGGAGTCGTCTCAGCCGGGATCATCAATCACTTGCCGATTGTCAGTCCAAGGAACACCTTCCCCGCATACGCAGCGAACAACCCAGATGAGCACAGCACAGTATTCCTGAGGTCTGTACTTCCCGGGTATTTCGAAGCGATGCAGATCCCGTTCCATTCGGGCCGTGACATCAACGATCGGGATGCCGAGGGTGTGGCACCAGTCGCAGTGATCAACCGCTCCGCCGCTGACCGGTTCTTCCCAGATGGTATCGCGGTGGGACAACGACTAACCATTCAATACTTCGACGAACCAATTGTTACAGAAGTGGTCGGCGTCGTCGGTGATGTGCGGATGCGCGGGCTGAACGAGGAGCCAAGACCTGCGGTGTACATGTCATACTTGCAGGGTCCTTACCTGGGAATGCAGTTGGCGATTCGTACCACTGCAGGTCAATCCGCGGCGGTACCTGCTCTTCGTCGGGCCGTGCGCAACCTCGACGCCGACCTCCCGGTATCCGGGTTGGTCACCATGGAAGAAGCCATTGCGTCCTCTCTCTCGGAGAGAAAAACGGTTGCCTTATCGCTTACCCTGTACGCCGTACTGCCTCTCCTGCTCGCCGCGGTGGGTTTGTACGCGGTGCTCTCCTACCACGTAAGCGAACGTTCTCATGAACTTGGCTTGCGCATGGCGCTCGGAGCGGAAGCCAAGGAAATTGGGGCAATGATCCTGACGCGTGGTTCGTTGCTCATTGGGGTCGGTGTCGCGATCGGTGTTGCGGGAGCGGTGGGGCTCACACGCCTGCTCAGGCAGATGCTGTTCGGTGTTGAACCCACGGACCCGGCCACATTTGTCGGGGTCTGCCTGTTTGTTGTCACGATTGCGATCGTCGCATGTCTCGTGCCTGCCTGGCGTGCCGTGCGCGTGGATCCGATGGTGGCACTCCAGGCCGATTGACTATTCCCAGCCGGTCGTTGCCTTCGATTTGCGCGGGCCGTATGGTTCGTCGAACGCCAACAAGTCAGTCTTCTCGAGGGCACTCAACCCAAAGGAACATCCCAATGGCTCCGAATCCAAATCGTCTTGGCCGCACGGCTGTCAATTTGGGCCTGGTATGCCTCGCGCTGCTCGGACTAGCCAACTTCTCTGACGCACAGACCCTCGACCAGCGGTGGCCCCCTGTCGCTACCTTCTCGATAGTGGGCTATGACTCGGCCACCGGCGAGGTAGGAGTGGCGGTACAATCCCGTGTGTTCTCGGTTGGGAATGGAGTGATCTGGGGTGAAGCCGGTGTCGGCGTGGTGGCGACGCAGGCTATCGTGGATGTGAGCTACGGACCGCAGGCGCTGGCGCTCCTTCGCGAAAGCCTCGAGCCCGCTGCGGTGGTCGAGCGAGTTCTCGAGAACGATCGGGATCCGTCCCCGGAGCGGTGGACGAAGCAGGGCCGCCAGTTTTCGGTGATGAACGCACAGGGCGTGGTTGCTACACACACTGGGCCACGAGCATCAGAGTGGGCCGGCCACAAAATCGGGCGTTATTGTTCGGCCCAGGGCAACATTCTCGCGGGCCCGGAAGTGGTCGATGAGATGGTTCGCGCGTTCGAGGAAACTGGCGGTCATCTTTCACTGCGCCTCGTAGCGGCGCTGGAGGCCGGCCAGGCTGCGGGTGGTGATCGTCGCGGCAAACAGTCGGCCGCGATGTTGATTGTGAAGGAGGACGGCGGCGTGTGGCTCAACAACGATGTCGTGCTGCGATTGCAGGTGGACGATAATTCAGAGCCTATCCAGGAGCTGCGTCGGTTGGTGGAAATAGCCGCAGCCCGCAGGGATCGCCGAGGGGGGCGTTAGGCTAGCTTCCTAATCCGCACGCCCCAAACCCACCCCTCTTCTCAAAATACCGCTGGTGGTACTCCTCAGCGCGGTAGAATAGCGTCGCCTCTGCGACCTCGGTGGTGATCGGACGAGGCAGGCGGCCGGAAAGGTGAAGCCGGTCGATGGCGCTCAGCGCGGCATATTGCTGAGCCTCGTTGTGATAGAAGATCACAGAGCGATACTGTGACCCGATGTCCGGCCCTTGACGGTTGAGTTGTGTCGGGTCGTGACATGCAAAGAAGACGTCGAGAAGCTCGCCGAAGCTCACCTTCTCGGGATCGAATCCCACCTCGATCGCTTCGGCATGCCCGGTGGTACCAGTGCAGACATGCTCGTAGGAAGGATCTTCGACGCTACCGCCACTGTACCCGACCTGCGCGTCCACGACACCGCTGACCTGTCGGAACGCCGATTCGACCCCCCAGAAACACCCTGCGCCAAATGTGGCCACACCCGGTTCCGAAGCTGCTTCATGCGGATACGGATTGCGAAGCGATGGTGTCGGCTGTCCTTGCGGTACAAAGTCCAGTGACGCCGAATTGATACAGTACCGCTTGCCGGAGGGCGGAGGCCCATCGTCGAAGACATGGCCTAGGTGCGTGCCGGACCGAGCGCAGCGCACCTCTTTCCGGACCATGCCGTGATTCGTGTCAACTTCTTCAACAATGTGGTCAGGGTCGAACGGCTCGAAATAGCTCGGCCAACCGCTCCCGGAATCGAATTTGGTGGTCGAGGAAAAGAGCGGCAATCCACATACTACGCAGACATAAGTTCCCTCATCGTTGGCATCCCAAAACTCGCCGGTGAAAGCCCGTTCGGTCCCCGCCGCACATGCAACCGTCCGCGCAAATGGATCTAGATCCCCCGCGAGCGCACGTACCATGTTCTTAGGAAGAGGACTGATGTCGTATCCGGACTTGGAGATCTGCCTTGGAAGCAAAGTCGTCATGGTGTCGCGGTGTATTTCGTTGGTTTGTCGAATTCGGTGAATGACGTTGATGGCTCCCCAGCCATCTATGCCATGACGCCGTTTTCTCTTGGCTTGTTGTTCGCGCTGTCCCAATAAGGAGATGCCTTCCGGAGTCCCTCCACTATGTGAGGAAAGACATCGATGATGTGGTCTACTTCCTCATCGATTGTGTATCTGCTCAAACTGAAGCGCACCGAGCCATGCATTGCTGTAAACGGGACGGCCATTGCCTGAAGTACGTGAGAAGGCTCCAGCGAGCCGGACGTGCACGCCGAACCTGAGGAGGCGCAGATCCCATGTTCGCTAAGTTCGTGCAGAATACCCTCGCCTTCTATGTAGTGGCAGGCGACGTTCAGCGTGTTAGGCAGTCGTGGAGCGTTGGCGCCGTTCACCTCCAGATACGGGATTTTGTCGAGCAGTGCTGCCTCGAGCCGGTCCCTGAGTTGGGCGACGCGCTCTTCGTCTGCCAGGTTGGCCTGGGCCAAGTCACACGCCTTTGCGAGGCCGGCAATGTATGGGACGTTCTCGGTTCCTGCCCGACGCCCACCTTCCTGGTGCCCGCCAATCAAAAGTGGGCGACAGCGAGTGCCCTTCCGAATGAAGAGTGCGCCGACTCCCTTGGGAGCATGCATCTTGTGCCCCGAAAAGGACAGCAGATCGACGTGCTTGAAGTTTCCCTGCAAATCGATACGCAGCTTCCCTACTGACTGCGTGGCGTCGGTATGAAAGATGATTTCGGGGTGTGTTTCTTTGACCAACCGCGAAAGGTTCTCGATCGGAAAAACAACGCCGGTCTCGTTGTTTGCGTGCATGATTGAGACAAGCAGGGTTTCGGGCCTAAGCACCCGCACGAAGTTCACAACGTCCAGGTTACCACTCGAGTCCACCGGCAGGAATGTCACGTCATAACCCGACCGCGCCATGTCCTTGCATACATCCAGCACTGCAGGGTGTTCGACCGCCGTGGTGATAATGTGCTTCCGCTGCGGATTTGCCTTGGCAACCCCGAAGATCGCGGTGTTGTTGCTCTCGCTTGCACACGACGTGAACAGCATCTGCTTCGGGTTGCCCGCCTTTAGCAGCTTCGAGACCGTCTTCCTCGCGTTCTCAATCGTATCGGCGGCCGTTCGACTTGCCTCGTACATCGAGCTTGGGTTGAAATACTCCTCCGTCAGAAACGGCACCATTGCTTCGTATACTTCAGGCGCAACCGGAGTTGTGGCGTTGTTGTCGACGTAGACTGTCTTCATGTTTCCCAGATCTCCTGCCTAGACAGCAATAGCCCTGATGCGGTCATCGACCTGGTTCTTCAGATTCAGTTCAACCATTGAGCGTAGTGTGGCCTCGGCCCCCACGCAGCTCGCGCATGCGCCTCTGAGGCGTACGTATATTAGGTAGTCCTTTATGTCCACCAACTCGACGTCGCCTCCGTCTGCCTGCAACATGGGACGAACATAGTCATTCAGTGCCTTCTCGACCGCCTTGCCGAACTGGAATGGTGATGCCGGAGCATCCTCGGCGACCGCTGGTGCTACCGCGGCAGCGCCCGCAACTGCGGTCGTCGCCTCTTCCGTGCCCCACACTTCATTCAGGATGTCCTGCAGACCTCCTGGTGTGTGGTGACAGCTGGCGCAGCCACCGCCCGCCTTGAGCGCGTCGGTGATGGCTGGAATGGTCTTGAGGTCGAGCTCCTGGATCTTCCGCCTGAGATACGGCTCGGTAGTGGAAAAACACTCGCAGACTATGCGTCCGTCCTGCTCTTCAACCGCCGGTAGCTCAACGCCGAGTTCGGACAGGTTGACGTCGCGGCGTTTTGCCCAGTCGAACACCGCGGCCTCGAGCGCCTCGGCACCCATGACAGAGCAGTGGATCTTCTGAGCAGGAAGTCCCTCCAAGTAATCCACAATGTCTTTGTTGGTGATCTTCAACGCGTCGATCGGTGTGTATTGGCCCTGTTCGATAAGCGAACAAAGTGCCTCCGATGAGGCGATAGCTGATGTACATCCAAATGTCAGATATTTTGCTTCCGTGATCACGTCCTTGGTTGGATCGCTCGCGTTCTTCTCGACGCGGAACGTGAACCGCATCGCGTCGCCACAAGCAAGGGACCCGTGTTCGCCCATACCGTCTGGATCGTCGATCTCTCCCAGATGGGTTCCGGGCTTTCCGTGGATCGCATCCATGAACAGTTCTTTGGTCTTCTCACTGTATTCCCAGGGCATCTAGTGCCTCCCAAATGTGTTTGTAGCCAACGGCGCCTGGCTGACCGAATCCTGACCGAGTTCCGCTCTCGTCGCCATTGGGTCCCGTCTGCTGAATTTCACTACAACGTTCTAATCTAGCTCCTCTTCACGGTCTGCGAGCAATCGCCGCAAGCCATCAGGGTCAGTGGCCGGCTGGTGGCATGCGTAGCCTTGGCAGACATATGCGGTAGCTGCTCCGTTTTGCATCTCTTTCCCTTCCAGCAGCGTGGATGCTATCGCGGTTTGCGGCGCAGTACCGCTGTCGGGCTCCACGAGTGCAACAATCTCGTTCGGAGCAAATCTGTCTTGAACCACGCTCAGCAGGCGGTCGGTGTCCGCGCTTCCTCTTTGGCCTGCCAAGACGATTTCCGACGGGGAATGCAGGTGAAAATCAACAGCAGGAAGTAGCTGCGTGAACGCCTCCGGATGGGCTGACATCAACTCGTGCAAATTGCCGAGAATCTCCACCGCTTTGTGGCGGAGGCTTTCGTCGTCCAGGAAGCGTGACAGCCGCAGCAAAACGAGGGCTGCCGTCGAGTTCCCGGATGGCACAGCCCCGTCGTGATACGGCTTTGTCCGCACCAACAGATTGTCGTATGAGTTCGAGGTGAAGAAGAACCCGCCTCCCTCGGAGTCGTAGAAGTCCGCGATCATACGCTCCGTTAGCTGAACGGCACGTGTCAACCAGCGGAGAGATCGATCAACGCATTTGCCATCTCGGCATAGTCATCAAGGAAAGCCGGTACGCTGTTTGTGCCCAGCTTGTTGTCGCTGGGGTTACGGGAGTATCTGTGCTGCAGTTCTGTACCGTGAGACATATCGGTCAGCACGAACCCAGCCGCCTGTTCGGCAGCTTTCAGGTACTTCTCATCCCTCAACACCCTGTATCCGCGAGCCAAGGCTGAGATCATCAAACCGTTCCAGGATGCGAGCACCTTGTCGTCTTTCCCCGGCCACTCACGACTTGCGCGTACTTTCCTGAGACGCTCACACCATGCCTGGATCTTCCCAACGAAGTCCTCATGCGATTCAAAACGCTGACGCACTGCATCTGACGATGCCTCCGAATAGTGAAGCACGTTGCTTCCCTCGAAATTGCCAGCCTTGGTCACGCCGAAATACTCGCAGAATAGGGCACCATCGTCGGTACCCAGCACAGTCTCGATTTCGTCGCGACTCCACACGTAGAACCGTCCTTCTTCGCCCTCACTATCTGCGTCCAACGCGCAGTGAAAGCCGCCTGTGGAATCGGTCATGTCGCGGAGAACGAAGTCGAGAGTGTTCCGAGCGACGCTCCTGTAGCTCTCTCTGCCCGTTACCTGAGCAGCCTCCAGGTACACTCGCGCCAATAGCGCATTGTCGTACAGCATCTTCTCGAAGTGAGGTACGAGCCAGCGCTCGTCAACGGAGTATCTGTGGAAGCCGCCGCCGACATGATCGTGTATTCCACCCTGCGCCATGCGATCGAGCGTGAACGTTGCCAAATGCAGTAACTCCGACGATCGGGTGTGCCGGTATTGGCGCAGCAAGAAGGCAATCGAGCCGGTCGGAGGGAACTTTGGCGCGCCTCCGAAGCCACCCCATTCGGAGTCGAAGCTTCGTTCGAGCGACGCCACCGCATTTTGCAGAATGGCTCGTTCTACGGGCGCGCTCGTGCCTCCTGTTCGGTCCACCGTACGGTGGATTGCGCGCGTGAGATTGGATGCACTGTTCACCACCTGCTCAGGGCTGTCTTGCCAAGTTTTCGCGATGAACTTCAGCAGACTCCCAAACCCCGGACGCCCGTAAACGTCTACCGGCGGGAAGTACGTACCGCCGAAGAACGGCTCGAGATCGGGTGTGAGGAATACATTGAGTGGCCAGCCGCCGCCGCCGGTGAGAATCTGGACGGCCGTCATGTAGATCTCGTCTACATCAGGTCGCTCCTCACGGTCGACCTTGATGGATATGAAGTGCTCGTTCAGGAACTCGGCGATTGCCGGCTCAGTGAACGATTCACGCTCCATCACGTGGCACCAATGGCAAGCGGAATATCCCACTGACAAGAAGACTGGTTTGTTCTCTTGCTTTGCTCGGTCGAGTGCTGCGTCGCACCACGGATACCAATCGACCGGATTGGAAGCGTGCTGCCTCAGGTAGGGACTCGTCTCTGAAGCCAGATGGTTGGTGTAATCACCGCCGGTCCTGTTTTCGTTCTGGCGATCCTGCTTGCGATCCATCGAGTTCATCCCACTCCCGGTCCTCGAGCTGCCTCCATCGGAAGCTCGTGACCTCTGGCGGCTTTCGGCACAACGCCTCGGTACAATTGCGATATTGTGACTCTTGAATAATAAGTTAGCACAATGTATGCCCGTATGGCAGTGCCTCGTAAAATGTTGTCAGCAAAGCACTTGTGTGATCGACGTTATCGTGACAGATGTGGAATCGTGATTTATCGTGGTTGGAAACGTGACATTTAGCGACCGTTCAGACCGGCGTGATATTTGGCGATGGGGTTGGGTAGGCTACCGCCCTCTGAGATGCCATGGAAGAACTCTGCGGTGGCCTTGCCGAACGCCTCGCCGAGTGCGAGATACCTTTCCGCGGTCATGTATTGGCCTCGGTTGGGCCCGTAATCCACATACTGGTATGCGCCCTCGAAGGTGACCGCTTGGATGCCCAGCGTCTGAAAGGCCCACGGCCTTGCAAGGCGCGTGTCGGTACCACCGCCGGCGATTGCCCTGTCCGCTGAGAAGTCGGGGTTGATTTCGCTCATCAGTTCCATGAAGGCTTCGATCTCGGCCGCCATCGCGGTGCTACTGGCCTCGGCTGATGTGTAGATGAGGAAGTTCTCGAGCTTGGTGGACCAGGTGTGAAAGTCGACAAAGATTTCGATTTCACGCCCGGAAGCGACCGCGCTCTCCATCTCGCGCTCGACCGCGGCAACGGACGGGGCAAACTCAGGCTGCGGATCGTCCCACACACGATTGAGGTTCATTCCGAGGCTGTTCACCCGGTAGTTGCCGAGCAGGACACCGTCTGGGTTCATGAAAGGCACCAGAAAAACCACAGATCGGCGAGTCAGCTCGGCTGCTTGCGGACTCCCGCCCAACAGCCAGTTGAGCATACCCTCGGCCATCCACGATCCGCCTGCTTCCATGGGATGTTGTCGGGCAGTGACCCATACGATGGTTTTGTTTTCCTCCGCAATCGCAGGATCGGTAACCTCGACTAGATGAATCGGATTGCCGTTGAGGCTGTTGGCGATCACTCGTAGCGACGTAACCCGGGGGTGGTTCCTGATGTCTTCGACGATTCCCGTCCACCGTGAGAAGTTGTAGACGGGAACGTACGCAACCCAATCCGCGTTGCTTGCCGGCGTATGAGTGAAAGAGAATGTCTGCCCGTCGTACACCACGTCCGGAGTTCGCTGCCATGTGGTGCCGCCGTCGGTGCTCAGTGCAGGTCTGCAGATCGGCCAAGCCGGGGCCACGCTCGTTTGGCCGGCATTCGTGATGCGGAAAGTGAGCGGGATGCTGCCCTGAGTCGCAATGCGAAACGAGTACCAATTGAGCAATTCGGAGTTGGTGTCAAAGCGAATCGTGAGGTTGAAGGTCTGGTCACCCACACGTTCGACGGACCCGATGGAAGCGCCTTCGAAATCGGTGCGTAACTCGACACTCGAAATGGCGATTGGGTCAACTGCAGAATCGCTGCAGCCAGCGAGGCACGAGGCACAGATCGCCGCCAGATTCGCAGCCATGATGTTATTGTGTCGGCTGCCTGACATGGTCGGGTTTTCATTCTGGTTCAAGTCCGAGGGCTCTCCCAACGCCTCCCATACTGAATACGCACGTGGAAACCGAACCCTACCATATCAGCATCTCATCCCGTCGCGCCCGGGTCGGGCAGCGGGCCAAAAAGGATTACACGGACCAGATCTCCGACAGCACCCTAACGAAGTTTCCACCCAGCATGAGCTTGATGTCTTCGTCGCCGTAGCCTCTCCGAATCAGACCCTCCGTGAGGTCGAAGACTCGCTTTGCGTGATCAAGGCCGCGTATGGTGATGCGACCATCTGGATCGGCGTGCACCTTGTATCGCTCGAAGTTGGGTTGCTGTGACGGATCTCTGTCACCTCCGACAGGATTGGGGTTGCCGATAAGGTCCATGTCGCTGCCGATGCCCACGTGCTCCACGCCCACGAGACGTACGACGTGGTTGAAATGATCCAGAACGTGTTCAACTGCGACCGGCTCCTCATCGCGCACCAGAAAGCGCAACATCGCGATTCCCATGACGCCGCCTGTATCCGCCATCTTGCGTATCATCTCATCAGTCTTGTTCCGCATGTGTCCCGGAAGCAGGGCGCGACAGCCAGCGTGTGTGAATAGCAACGGCTTCTGCGTTGCCGCGAGAGCGTCGAGTGTCGTAACGTCCCCGCAGTGGGAGATATCCACACCCATGCCGGCTTCGTTCATCCGCTCCAGGATCGAACCTCCGAATACTGTGAGGCCGCCGTCGCGCTGCTCCAGGAATCCGCTCCCCAGACGGTTGGCGAAGTTGTACGTGAGTTGCGATACGCGCTGGCCGAGTCCGTAGAAGATGCTCACGTCATCGGGGCGGCGGAGATGTGTAGAGTCCTGGAAGGTGAGCATGATCCCGACTTTGCCATTCATGCGCACGCGCTCGAAATCGCCCGCATCATCTACCCTCATCAGCCACTCATCATACGCGGCTATGAAGCCGTTCCACTCGGCGTAATATTTGACCGCGTCATCGTAGTCGCCGGCCCCGTGGCCGAGTGCAAAGACGTTGATGCCGGAGTCACGGTATGGCTCGTAGTCGTCTGCCGAAAAGCTCGCCGGCACCGTGAGCCACCGCCTGGACCGCGGCGGGTCTTCGGAGAAGTCTGCGAATCGGAACTGGTTCAACATGTCGAGGACCGTGGCTTCCTCGACGAGGCGAATGGCCCGGTCTGAATATTGAGTTGGATCTTGGAGAAATATCCTGTAGCGGTTGCGGAGAAAGGCAGGGGCACCGATCGATGCTACGGCCAGGGCCTGAACAAAGTCACGTCGGCTGGGATTCCTTGACCGTGCGGGGGCCTGGCGGTGGTCAGCGTTACTATACATGAGTGTTTCCTCCGCGCTTTGGATCAAATGTTCTGGTCTGGAGCCGGACAAAGAAAATCCGCTGGCGGCGAGGGAAATCGCAAGTGAAACGAAATGAGAGCATCGTCGTGGATCGCATCGAGCGGTATTGTCGCGACAAGGATGTGCTGGAGATCGGCTGTGGCGATGGGACCCGCCTTGCTACAGCGGCCCGCGTCAGCAGTTTGTGGAAAGGCATCGATCCCGACGCGAGCGCAATTCGCCAAGCCATTGAGGCACACTGCTCGTCGAATGCCGAGTTTGTCGAAGGAAATGCGGAAAACCTGGCTTGGCCCGACTCGAGCTTCGACGTGGTGATCTTCACGCTTTCGCTCCACCACATCGACTTCACCGCCATGCCAAAGGCTATTGACGAAGCAGTACGTGTCGTGCGTTCCTCGGGCTCAATTCTGTTTCTCGAGCCACTGCCTGTGGGAACGTTCTACGACGCCGAAATGCGCTTTGCCTGCTGTGATGGGGACGAACGACGGGAACTGGCATTCGCGTTCTACACGATGCTGAGCGCACAACGGTTGCATGAAGTAGAGGAATTCGTCGCGCAGGTGTCTTTCGAGCACGACTCGTTCGACGACTTCAAGCTGCACGTGCCGACGAAGGACGGCACGCATCCGCAGCTCGAACAGTTCCTCTCCACTCAGGGGTTCAAACTCGATGAAGAGTGGCGACTCAACGTATTCCGGGTTGCTGATTGATGCGGCAGTTGACTGACTACAGCTGCGCTCCCTTCTAGCGATGTTCTCCGGACGCTGAAACGGCTATTCGCACCGGAGCGCCACGGCTGGCTCAATTGCCGTGGCGCGCCGCGCGGGCAGGTAGCTCGCCATAATCACCACCGCCGTCAACACGCCCACGATCCCCAGGACTGACGGTATCCACGACACCTGAAGCATTGCAAGTTGTGATCGCATCACCGCGGCAAGAGCCAGCGAGATCAGAAATCCAATTGCCAAGCCGACGCCGCTCAGCGTCACGAAAGACTTCATGACGTTGAGGCGGACGGCGCTGCGATCGGCGCCAAGAACCATGCGGATCCCCAATTCGTAGGTCCGCTGGGCCACGGAATACGCAACCATCCCGTACAGACCCACGGTTGCCATTATCAGGGCCAGGACTCCAATCAGTCCGAGGGCTGCTGCGATGACGCGTGTTTCCTGCAGCCATTCGTCCACAATCGTTTCGCTGGTCCGGAGGTGAGAGATTGGCACAGTGGCATCGAGCCTCCGAATGGCCTCCCGAATTCGAGGGAAGACAACCGCCGGCTCGGCGCCGGTTCTGACCACGAGAAAGGATGACGTCGTTGGGGTCTGCCCGAGCGGCCGGTACAGGGTCGGTCCTGGCGGGTCACCGTTGAATCTGGCGCCGAAGTCCGCAACCACACCCACCACGGTGACCGGTTCGGGAGTCTCCTCATCAGGTGACTCAGGGGGTACCGGCATCAGCTGTTTCCCCAGGGCGTCTTCGTCGGGCCAGTAGAAGCGAACAAATGCCTCGTTCACTATGGCCACCTGCGGATCGACGGGGCCGTCGCCCACTGCGAAGTACCGGCCGCTGCGCAAGGACGAGCCGAGGGTAGCAAAGTACTCTGGTGACACGGCCTGGAAGCCATACGGACCCCTGGCCATGCCCTCTTCCGTCTCTCGGCCTTGCACGATCATGGGAGCGTAGAGACTTCTCTGACCGCCACCGACTGGGAAGCTGCTTCCCGCTGCGACTGACTCTATGCGAGGCACGGTCCCGACTGCCTCTAGCGCCTCATCGTAGAACGTGGCCCATTGAGCACCGTTCCGGTACCTATGGACGGGAAGATCGATTAGCAGCGTCAGCAAACCGTCCCGCTCAAATCCCATGTCTACGCGTTCGAGAGCGGTTACGTTCAGATAGGCGATGGCGCAAGTCAGGACCAAAGGTACGGTGAGTGCTATTTGACCCACCAATATCCAGCTCCGAAACCGCTTGCGAGCCCGGCCTGAAGAAGCCCCCGCAAGGGACTCTTTCACGCCCTCGGCGAGAGAGACCTTGGTGGATAACAAAGCAGGCGCGAGTCCGAACGCAAGAGCCGCCGCCACAGATACGAGTACGACGAAAGTCAGGAGACCGCCGTCTATTCCCGCTTCTTCCAGGAGAAAGGGGTTGTGGGGCGACGAGGTTATGAGCAGCCTCGTGCCTATTTGGCCAAGGTAGATTCCTGCGACCCCACCAACGAAGGCGAGGATGAAACTCTCGGATAGGAGCTGCCGAATCATTCGCCACCGGCTCGCGCCGACGGCCAGTCTTACAGCGATCTCCCCCTGCCGCGCCGTTCCTTTCGCAAGCAGGATGTTGGCGAGGTTCACGCAGGCGATCAGCAACACCGCCACAACTCCCGCCATGGACAGAGCCATCCCAAGCTTGTCGTCGTTCGAGTAGAAGAAGTCCTCAAACGCCTCGACCCGCGCTCGGACTTCCGAGTTGGTTTCGGGGTGCGCGTCGGCCAGGCGCGCAGCAATGGCGCTCAGTTGTACCTGAGCCATCTCCATGCCGGCTCCAACAGCGAGCCGGCCGATTACACGATATCGCCTGTCTTCCCAGGTCAGTTCGGCGGGATTCAGAGCTAGGGGCGTGAAGACACCCGTCCCCCTCCACAGCATCTCAAATTCAACGGTCTTGGGCAGAACACCGATGACCGTGTGCGGGATGTCATTCAACGTAACAGTCTGACCGAGTACGTCCGGATCTCCCCCAAAGCGTTCCATCCACAGCCGATACGTGAGCACGGCCGCATCGGGTGCGGACGGATCGACATCTGCCGGGCCAAACAGGCGCCCGATCTCGGTCGTCAGGCCGAGCATGGGAAACAGGTTCGTCGATGCGTGAACGGCGTCGACGCGCTGAGGCTCGCCGCTACCGCTAACGTACGCGGTGGAAGTGCGGTAGACACCCATATCGCGGAACGCCGTAGCCGAGGCCTTCCACTCGAGGTAGTCCTGACCCGAAATCCACGCGGATTGCCAACCTTCTTCAACTCCCCAGAGGAACGCCAGTTCATCGGGGTCCTGAAACCGCTGCACGATATGGGACATGCCGGCGTTAACGCTGTAGATGGCCGTGTTGACGCCGATGCCCAGTGCCAGCATGGCAATCGCACCGAGTGAGAACGCCCTGTTCTTTAACAGGTTCCGGACCGCAAAACGGATATCGTCCCAGATCCCGACGAATGGGCGCGGGCGTTCGCTTCCCGTCTTTCGGATCTCCAACTGCAGCGACACGCCAGTTGAGAAGAGATTCCAGAGTTCCCGCGAGATAGAGACCGCTTTGGAAAGCAGTCGAGCGTCCCGCATCGATCGAAAACGATCGAAGAAGGTTTGCTCCATGTCTGCGCGGTTCACACCCGGCACATCCTCCGGTTGCAGTCGGAGAAGACTGCGGACCAACGCACGAAGAACCCGGTGTTCACATCTTCTCTTTCCGGCGCTCATTGGGTGCCTCCATTGCTTCGCACCCCTCCCAGCAAGGCCCGCGACCGCGCCGTCTCCACCTGCGTCGCCAGCCTGCGAGCCTCCGCCGCAGCCACCTCCCGTCCGAACGCGGTGATAGCGAAGTACCGACGCCGTTCATCGTCCACATCGACTGCTGGCTTTTCCTCTGCCGGCTCAACCAGTCCTTCCGAGGTCAGTCTCCGAAGAGCCCGATAGAGTGTCCCAGTCTCGATCCGCGTTTTCCCATTGGCCCGAGACTCGGCCTCCTTGATGATCGCGTAGCCATGGGCGTCGCCCCCTGTTAGCACCAGGAGAATCTCGAATTCCACTGGGCGGAGGGGGATGAGGTCGCCGGGGTGACGGGTGGTGGGAGGTTTGCGCTCCGAACAGCTGCTCTTCTGCGGTTTCTCGTGCGGCATAGGGTCGGTCTTCCATCGCTCAACGGGGTTGGTCTAAACTATGTGCGCGACACACCTAGTTGTCGGAATACAACGCGAGAAGAGCCCTCGATGTTTCAACGGCGCTCGAGGGCCAAGGGGGATGGCGCAACCAGTTCAGTTCACTTCGGCGGAAATGGCGACGTACGACATCGGGAATTTGCTGGTATTGACGACAGCCCGCCTCACACCAATCGGATAGCTGATGCTCGAGCCAGCCTCGAACGGTATTTCCTCGTCGCCCCAGATGAACTTGCCTTCGCCGTAGAGGATGTAATACGTCTCGTCCGTATCGTGATGTGTGTGCGGTCGTGTCGATCGCCCGGGAGCGATCGTGACCACCTCCGCATTCGTGAACTGTTGGGGGCGCCGGAGCCAGATATCATGGATTCGAAGGTGCAGGCCCTCGGCCTCGGACGGGTTCAAGCCTTCATCGAAGACGTCTGTCACTGCAACGCCGGAACCCAGCATTGGGTTCTCCACGGTCACTCCACGCTGGGTTACCGCCGACCAAGACAGTTCTCTTTCCGGCACTACCCCACCGGTCACCAGAAACACCGCGTAACGCAGCGGCGTTGTACCGAGGTTGATGATTTCATGCTCGACGCCGGGCGTCAGGAAGACTGTCAAGTCTTGGCTCAGCGCGTACACGTCTCCTTCGGGCGCTTCTTCATAGATGCTCATGATGCCGCGGCCGCTCAGGAAGTAGTAAAGTCTTTCCTCGGGATACCCCTGTAGCGACAAGCGCCCTCCGACTTCGAGTTCGACTTCGTCGATAGCAGTCTTCTTTGAGCCGGAGTCCTGGTAATCGAGTATCCGCCTGACCACCGCTTCGCCTGTATCTGCCTGTGGCGTCGCAACACCTACCGCGCCGATCAAAGCAATGGTTAAGGCAGTACCAGTGCGGACCGTCAGCCACACCGTCTGGTTTCTCATGTATTGATTCTCCAGCGTTTCGGCTTCAATTGCCCTCGTCCGACACCTCCGGGTGCACCGGAGATTTCTCCCATTCGTACTCACGGTCCATCACCCATCGCTCGAACCAGTCGAGTTCCACGTTTGCCTTGAACAGGCGTTGCTGAAGCTCCCGCCACCCGTGTCCCTGATTCGGTGCCACATACAAGTGTGTGGGCACGCCGTTGTGTTTGAGCGCGCGGTACAATTCCACCGACTGGGGCATGGGGACGCGGTTGTCGTTCTCGCCCACGAGTACCAGCGTCGGAGTGGTCACACGGTGGGCATCGTAAAGAGGGGAGTCAGCCATGTACTGCTCGATTGGTGAATCCTCATCCCAGGGCGTGCCGCCGAACCACGGAGTCCGGTAAATACGCACGTCACTCTGGGCGTACATGGAGATCCAATTGATGGCACCCGCGCCTGACGAAGCCGCTTTGAACCGGTCGGTGTAGGTAATGATCTTGTTCGTCATGTGACCGCCGGCGCTCCAGCCCATCTTCGCCATCCGGTTCCCGTCCACCAACCCTCGCTCGATCAGGTTGTCCACACCCTCCATCACGTCTCTGTGCGCCTGGTTGAAGTAGTTGCCCACCATGTCGCGCAGGAAGTCGTCGCCATACCCGGTCGATCCGCGGTAGTTGGGCTTGAACACGAAATAACCCATGGACGCCAATACCGGTTCGTAGCGACTGGAACTGAAAAAAGAGAACTTGTCTGATGACGCAGGGCCGCCGTGTGTTTGCACAACGAGCGGATATCTGGTGCCCGCCTCATAGTCGAGCGGGTAGTAGAGCAGTCCTTCCACGGTTACCCCATCCTCTCCCGGCCACACCACCGCCTCGACTCGCGGCAACTGGAAGTTCTCCGCCAGGTCGTCGTGAATGTGAGTTACCTGTCGCGGTTCACCGTCCGGCCTTCCGTTTTGGGCAACGGCTTGCAGCCAGATGTCACCTGCCGTTGTGGGGCTGGAAGCCGTAAATGCATGGAGTCCGGCATCAGGATCGTAGGTCCAGCTTCTGATCGAGTGGTCGCCCTCGGTGAAGGGGGTCACCTCGCGGTCCGCGAGGCTGACCTGGAAGATGTTCTGGCGGATTCCTGTGTTCGCCGTGAAGTAGATCGAACGCCCGTCCTCCGACCAGTATGCTCCACCCACATCGTACGCACTTCCCGACAGGGCCAGCTCCGGCGTTCCCCCGGACGTCGGTACGATGAAGAGGCGCTGGTTGTAGTAGTAGTCGTCCATGGCCTCGTTGGCGTCGGCGCCAAAAAGCACCATGGAGTTGTCAGGGGACAAGGTGGCGCCACCTTCTCCAACGGGGTTGGTCGTGAGCTGCGTGGCTCCCGATCCGTCGGAGTTCATTACCCACACCTCGGAGTTCAACTGGTCGTCGTAAAGCGGTGTTGGCGCGCGGTGGAAGGCGATCATACTTCCGTCACGCGAGAGACTGTACCCACGCAGTGAGAAGTCACCCTCGGTCACGCGTTCGGCCTCGCCAGAAGCGACGGCCACACGCCACAAATGTGTGTTCTTCTGATCTTCCTCATAACGGAACACATTGTCGTTCACTTTTTCGCGTGCCTTTTCTGCTTCAGTCTGATCTTCGCGCGCGGTGAAGTAGATCCAGTTACCGTCCGGTGACCATTGAATGCCCGACGGTGACGTCGGGTGGGTGGAAAGCGCAGTGCCTTCGCCACCGTCATTGGGGATTAGATAGATCTGCGTGTGCTCGTCGTCTCCACGTTCTGCGAGGAAGGCGATCCTGGAGCCGTCCGGCGACCACCTCGGACTCGACTCGCTGTTGTCCCCGTTCGTCATCGGAACGGATCCGGACCCGTCGCTGTTCACCCGCCAAATGTGCGAGCGCGTCCCATTCTCGTCCCAATCGGCGTCTGTGCGGACGTAGAGCAATTGGGATCCGTCAGGCGAAATCTGAATGTCGCCTATGCCGGGTACGTTGATCAGATCGACGATCGTCATCGGGCGCGGGGCATCCTGGGCATGCGCAGGATATGCGAAAGCGACGCTTACGAAGGCGGCAACGGACAAATAATTGGAGCATTTCATGGTCGGTTGACCTCGCGTTCTGGATTCGAGGACGAGTGGGAGTTCTCGTTCAACCCGGCTATTCTTAACGTTAGTCTGTTCCTCTTGCCACCATGGCAGATCGGCAGATGCAAGAGTCACCAACAAAGAGAACACGATGTCCGAAGATCTGCGAGAGGTATTGGATGACCACGCGCTGAACGAGGTGCGAGAAGCACCTTTGGCGATCCTCTACAAACACAGTACGAGGTGCCCGACCTCGTGGGGCGCGAAGCGAGAGATCGAGCGTTTCGTGCAGCAGAAACCGGATGTTCCGGTGTACATAGTCGACGTGGTAGAGCACCGGTCCTTATCGCGACAACTAGCTGAAGAACTCGGCGTAAGACACGAATCGCCGCAAGCGATCTTGATGCGCTCCGGTGAGGTTGTGGAGCACGCGTCGCATCGGCAAATCACCGTTCGACTGCTGGCCGAGTGGGTCGGTGAAGTCACGGTTTGAACGAGGCGATAACAATATTCGGGCTCACTAGTGTTGCGGCGATTCTCATCACACTTGCTCTTGTGTTCCATCTTTTCTTGCCGGCGACTTGATTGGTAGTTCGCCGGGCGGACAAACAGCCAATTGCGTGCGACAGCCGGATTGCGTAATCATTCCGGCATCTCTTGGGTGCTCTAGTAGGATCACTTTGTCCAACAGGTGCTCAATGGTCGAAAGATTCAAGCCGCTCCGCTTCTCCCGAGCGGGCATCCGTGGGCTCAAGGCATCGGCCACAATCGCCATCAACGACCGGATCAAAGAGATGTGGGATGGCGGCCGAAACGTTTACCACCTTGCGTTCGGCGAATCCCGGTTTCCGGTTCATCCCAAGCTTGCCGTCGCCCTTGGGGCGCACGCGCAGAAACGCAGCTACACTCCACCGCTCGGCGTGATGGACCTCCGGAAGGCAATCGCTCAGCACTACCAAAGGAGGTTCGATCTGGACGTGAGCCCGGAGCAGGTTGTCGTAGGCCCCGGTAGCAAAGCACTGATTTACGCCTCGCTCATGGCCCTGGGGGAAGAAGTCATCATCCCACAGCCGTCTTGGGTTTCCTATGCTCCGCAGGCCCATATTCTGGCGAAGCCGGTGACCTTCGTTCCCACTCGTCCGGAAGTGAATTTCGAGCTCGAATTGGACGTTCTCGAGGATTGCATCCACGAGTCGCGCCAGAACTGGGGTAATCCTGAAGTCTTCATTGTGAACAGCCCGAAGAACCCAACCGGCACGATGATGCGGCCCGAGAAGGTGGAAGCTCTTGCTGAGTTTGCCAGGGAGCACGAGTTGATGGTTCTCAGCGATGAGATCTATGCGCTGACGGCATTCGATGACATCCCCCATATCTCAATAGGGCGCTTTTACCCTGAGGGTACAGTGGTCTTTGGTGGGCTGAGCAAGAGCCTCCCGCTCGGTGGCTGGCGGATTGGAACAGCCATTCTTCCGCGTGAGAACGGGGGGAAGGCTCTGGCGCAGGCTATGAGCAACATCGCCTCGAACATCTGGACCTGTGTCACAGCTCCAGTGCAATACGCCGCTATTACGGCATACAGCGATGACCCGGAGATAGAGGAGTACATCGATGTTTGCTGCCGCATGCATGCTGCCCGTACCCGATACCTCTACAGCACCATGGATCGGCTGGGCATTCCCTGTGAGGAGCCGGCTGGGGCGTTCTACGTCTTTCCCTGTTTCGAGAAGTGGAAGGAACCGTTGGCTGCCCGCGGCGTGTTCAATGACAGAGACCTGGCGTTCCATCTGATCGAGAACTACGAGATTGCCGCTCTGCCGGGATCCGAATTCCATTCGGCCCAGGACTTCTGCCTCAGGCTCTCGTCCAGCTACATCGATGCTGCCACTGACGAGCAAGCCGACGCGCTCCTTGCTGGTTTCATGGAGGACCCCGAGCCGGAGGGCTTCATCAAGAACCACCACCCCCGCTTGCAAAAGGTCGCTGAGCGGTTCGGAGAGTTCATCTCAGATCTCGAGCAGGAATCCAAGCACCTCGAGAAAACGGTTGCGGAGGCTGCCCTTTAGTGTTTACACCGTAAACGGGCGGAGAAGTGTTATGAGGGATGTGGTCATCATCCAAGGTGTTCGCTCCCCTGTGGGCAAACACAATGGATGTCTTTCGAGCGTTCGGCCGGACGATCTGTTGGCCGAAGTGCTCAGGGGACTGGTCGAGCGCGTGGGACTGGATCCTGCCCTCATAGAGGATGTCTACGCCGGGTGTGGCAACCAAGGGGGCGAGGATAACCGAGATGTTGCCCGCATGGCCGTTCTCCTGGCCGGATTCCCGGTAGAGGTTTCGGGAGTGACCGTCAACAGGAATTGTTCCTCGGGTTTGGAGGCTGTGAATCAGGCGGCGAAGGCGATCATTGCCGAAGAGGGAGACATCTTTGTCGGTGCGGCGGTCGAGTGCATGAGTCGTGCGCCCTGGGCGATCCCGAAGCCGGAACGCCCCCAGCCTATCGGGCCGTGGACCATGTGGGACACAACCGTGGGATGGCGTTTCAACAACCCAAGATTGGATGCGCTCTACCCGATCGTGAGTTTAGGAGAGACGGCTGAGAATATCGCTGAAGACCTGAACATCTCTCGAGAAGAACAGGATGCCTACGCTTTCGAGAGCCAGCGCCGCGCAGTGGAGGCGTTGAACGAGGGCAAGTTCAGGGATGAGATTGTCCCGATTCCGGTGAGTCGGAAGAGAGGCGACCCGATCCTCGTTGAAACCGATGAGCATCCACGGTACCGGCGCGAAGGAGAGAACTTCGTGCTCGACACGAACCTGGAGCAACTCGGGCGTCTCAAGCCTGTCTTCCGAGCGGGCGGGACGGTGACCGCCGGCAATTCGAGCGGGATAAACGACGGTGCCGCCGCACTGCTGCTGATGAGCCGGGACAAAGCTCAGGAGCTAGGCCTGCAGCCCAAAGCGCGCTGGATCGGTTCCGCCGTGGCCGGGGTTGACCCGGCATTCATGGGTTACGGCTCTGTTCCGGCTACGGAGAAACTCCTCGATCGCTTTGGGTTGACGCTGGATCAGATAGGGCTGGTGGAGCTGAACGAAGCATTTGCCGCTCAGGCGATCGGTGTTTTGCGGAAACTCGGCCTCCGCCAGGAGATCACGAACGTAAACGGGGGCGCGATCGCTCTGGGGCATCCTACCGGCTGCTCGGGCGCTCGAGTTCTAGTGACACTGCTCCATGAAATGGAGCGTCAGGCTCACAAGCAATCGAAGCCGTATTACGGGCTGGCAACCTTGTGTGTGGGAGTGGGCATGGGGCTGTCGACGCTGGTGGAGTGGGAGGGGTAGGTGCTCTGAGGGAGCAAGTAGTGGGTAGTCTGCGGCATTCAATGACGATGGGTCAGGCGATATGAGCGATAACGAAGCAATGCAGGGTCCGCTATCAGGCATCAGAGTCATCGGGCTGGAGCAGTACATGAGTGGTCCTTACTGCACGATGTTGTTGGGTGATGCCGGTGCCGAAATCATCAAGATCGAGCGTCCGGGGAGCGGAGATCCCCGCCGGGCCATCCCGCCGTTTGCCGAGCGGGACGACGCTAGGAAGTCTTTTGGATACATGGCCTACAACCGGAACAAGAAGAGTCTGGCGCTGAACCTGCAGAGTGAGGCCGGTCAGAAGATTCTCAGGGAACTCGCCGAAGTGTCCGACGTGGTCGTGGAGAACCTTCGGCCGGGTGCCATGGCCAAGGTCGGCTTGGACTACGAAGGGCTGAGAGCCACCAACCCCAGGATCATCTACGCGATGATTTCCGGCTTTGGCCGGCTGCCGGGATACCAAACCGAATACTCCTCTCGCCCCGCTTTCGACATCGTGGCTGAGGCAATGAGCGGTGTCATGGATTTGATCGGCTTCGAGGACAAACCTCCAACCTACTCTCTGT
>JBDGYW010000065.1:0-15192 GCA_039588935.1 Gemmatimonadota bacterium
AGTTGATTCACGTGCCGGGGCACACCGATGACCACATCTTGATCTATCTGGAGCAACAGAAGGTTGCGGTCACCGGCGACCATCTGTTCGTCGGCAAGATCGGGGGTACCGGAACCGAGGCAGCAGCACGCGCGGAGCACGCCAGCCTCACCAAGAACTTGGACAGGTTTCCAGACGAGGTCACGGTCTGGCCAGGCCATGACTACGGCTGTCGGCCGTCCTCGACAATCGGCCTCGAGAAGCTGGTGAACCCTTTCCTGCTTCGCCTGCGTAATATCGATGAGTTCTTGCAGCTCAAACGCAACTGGGCGGATTTCAAGGTCGCGAATGGGCTGATGTGAAACACGATCTTCCATGCTAGGTGGCACGCACATGAAAAGAAGAACGACCGCGGCAGTAGTCGTTGGCATCTCGCTCTTGGTTGGCGTTCAGGCTCGAGCACAGGAGGCGTCACCTGACAATGCGCTGACGACCGCCGAAGGTGTTGTGGAAGAGCTTTACGATCTGGTCACATTTGACCCCGGAACTTCGCCGGATTGGGATCGTGCGAGGACTCTCTTTCTTCCTGAAGCCGTCGTTGTTCTTCGAACAGGCCGAGAAAGCACGAGTCAACTCACCGTCGAGGGATGGGTGGCGGATTTCGAGTATTTCATAGAAGAGCGTAACGTGGTTGAGACCGGCTTCATCGAGGCCATCGTCAAGACTGTGCCGTGGGTGTTCAAAGACGTAGCCCACATTCTAGTGTTGTATGAAGCCGGCTTCCCCAATGACGAGCGGCGCCAATATGGCATCGACGCCGTCAGCCTGGTGAAGAAGGAAGGACGTTGGTGGATTGCCGGGATCCTCAACGAGATCCCCGACCGAGACAATCCCATACCGGCGGAGCTACGCCCCTAGTTGGACCTCTCGCCCTCCACCAGCCTCGACATCAGCGACCGCAGGCTGTCTTCCGGCATGACGCAGCTTGCAATGATCTCGTAGCCTTCGAGTCGAACGATCCCGACAATAGTATCGGAGGGCGTTGCCAGGATGGTGACACGCCCGGAACCTGAAATGGTCGTGTCACGGTAAGACTCGACGGTGAACAACTCGTCCGACTCAAGCAGATGCACGACACGGAATCCCGATCTGCCTTGATATGTAGCCTCAGTGATGGACTCGATGGGAAGCCCTTCTACGATTATCGGGTTGCCGCCTAGCGCGAGTGCTTCCGCAGGTTGCTCCGTTTCTGCCGCCACAGTATCGGGAATCGCTGCGTCGGTCAGTCCTGGTTCAGTCTCAGGCGTCGACGTGACTTCTGCGCTGTCGACCTGTGCCGCTGCCGGCGTATCGACTGCGAGACCTTCAGGGGCGGTTTGCTGGGCTTCCGCTGCCTCTATGTCGGCGACGGCTGGATTCCCTGCTGTGGTTGTGCGGGTGTCCGCCGCTGTCGTGGGTTGTTCTGCGGGAGCAACCGGCAGCGAACCGCCAGGGCCTCCACCGACCAGCACGAGTGTTGCTCCCACTCCGGCTAATACACCGATAACAAACCCGCCGATTCCGAACAGAATAGGTGACCTTGACTTTGTGTCAGTTTCAGCGGGCATCATGACTGGCGGCGGACGTGACGGACGCCGAGCTGGTTCCGACTCCCGTTCGGGTAGTAGCGGAGGCAAAGATGGTTTCTGGTCTACCGTGGAAGTGGCATCCGCTCCGGTCGTATCCAATGATTCAGTGTTTGTTGCGGGGGGGGGCGGTTCATCCGTGACGGCTGAAAACGCATGTGAGTCCTCGATCGCCCGTGCGATTTCGTCATCAAGCGCATCGGAGTCTGCCAGTTCTGCCTCCGGCTGCTCCGGTCCTTCATCGGAGTCCTGGTCAGGCTGCTCACCGATTAGGGGAGTTTCATACTCGTCTGAAACGTACCTGGCGGCCGGTTGCAGCTCTTCTTCGGGTGACCATTCAGCTGCGACCGTTTCCTCCGCGCTCTGGTCCGAGTAGTCAGGCGTCCATTGCGAGCGGTCGATTTCAACAGCATCTTCGGTGTCGGCACTTTCACCGGCATCGGCGGTGTCCGCGAAAGTCATGGCCTCGGCCAACTGCAGGTCCAGCCCACCATCCTCACCGACAGACTGGTCGTCAGCAGTCTCCTCGCGCAAAGAGTCGTCTTCAATCGGGGCCTCGTCCTCCACATCGGCCACCGGGGCAGCCGTCTCCATGGTCGGAGTAACGTCAGTGGTAAATTCGGCTTCCGGGGTCTGTTCAATCTCTGATGTGTCTTCCTCTGCATCGGCCGTTTCTTCCAGCTCAGCATCTGAAATGGCTTTTAGAATCGACGACTGTCGCGGCATTCTATCGAGGTCGAGCATTGGCGGAGTGAGGGGTTCATGCTCCATCTCGCACTCCTCTGCTTCCGGCTCTTCCAGTGCGACCGGTCGGTCATCTTCTGCCTGTCCTTCTGGTGCAGCATCTTCCTCATCGTTGCTCACGGCTACCTCTTCCAACTCCACATCTTCGGGTGGTTCAGGCGTCGGGGTGAGGACCTCCATTGTCGGGGTCACGTTCGCTGTGACCTCGGCTTCCGGGGCCTGCTCTGCCTCTGTGGCGCCATTATCCGCTTCGTCAGCTTCGTCTTCGTCGAACTCCGGGCGACTCATCTCCAGGGACGAACGGGGTGGAAGGTGATCGAGGTCGAGCATTGGTGGAGTGAGCGGTTCAGGCTGCTCTTCAACCTCTTCCCTAGGCTCCTCAGCTTCTGGCTCTGCCGGAGCCACCAGCTTGTCATCCGGTTCTTCCTCTTCTGCATCCAGACCTTTTGTTTCCCCTTCCTCGAGTGGTTCCTCTGTCTCCAGGACTCCGGTGAGTTCTCCTGCCAGGTCATCGGTCACTTGCTCGAGATGGCTGGAGACTCGTTCAGCGGTCTGTTCATCCTGTTCTTTCGACTCGAAGGATTCGAGTAGCCGCTCGAGCATGGGTTGCACTTCGTCGTTTGGCCGCCCCGCGAGGTCGTTCAATGTCTCGAGTACACGGCTCGTATTTGCTACCTGGGCATACTCCGCGAGAACGTCGCGTGCCGAGCCTACATGTCCGTTGTCGATGAGCAGTCGGACGAAGGTTGTGTAGACATCGGTGCGTTCAGGGGCAAGCCGGAGGATCTTTTCGCAGAGTGCCGTAACGCGTGTCGCAGCTCCAGCGGAGGCATAGTGCTCAGCGCCGGTTTGATATGAGGCTACCGCTTCCTCAGCCCGATTCATCTTGAGCAGTAGGTCTCCTGCCTTCACGTAAAGAGGTAACACTTTCGTGATCGCCGGATTTCCCTCCAAATGCTTGAGGATGTGTTGGTATATGTTGAGCGCTTTGTCGATCTGGCCCTGTTGTTCAAGCGCTCGCGCCTTATCCTTGAGATCGGAAATCGTCGGCACGCTTCCCCCGTTGCTCGTTATAAAACATTCTCTGAGTATAAGGTATAATCGAGGATGGTGACTGCAAGCGCGGCTCTCCGACTTCCCCACTTTCCACATGTTGCCCCGGTAGTATCTTCAAGACGATCATAACCGGTGCGGCCATCGATGACACGTGACAAGAACCCCGGCGGGTGCCTCCAACTGGCCGCTGTGCTGGCGGCACTCGTTGCATCGCCGAGCGCCGCGCAAAGTGACGGCAATGCCCCACTTCTATTGGAACTTCCGGCCAGCACACGGGCGTTGGGTTTGGGCGGTGCCTTCGTTCTGAGCACGGCTGAGAGTGATGCCATCTTCCACAATCCAGGTGCGATATTGAATGCCGATGGGGCGGGGCTCGGGGTGCAATCGTACGGAGCGGCAAGCATGCTGGGGACATTCTCCGCCGCCACCGCCTGGTCCGGCGGGAGTCTGGCGTTTGGCGTCCAGGCATTGTCGTTCGGTGCAGCGGTACCTTGGCTGGACGCGATCCCAAACGACGCGAACGATCTATTATTCGACGCACCTGTCGGGGCCTCAGAACTCGTGGGGTCTATCGGCTACGGGCGGGAGATTCTGGGATTCCGCGTTGGCGTTGTCGGCAAGGCTATAGAGCAACGTGTTGGGCCCGGTCGCGATGCCACTGGGGCAGCTGACGTAGGGATCGTTCGGCGCTTGATGGGAATCACCTTCGGCGTAAACGCCCAAAACCTGGGCCCGGGGTTGAGTATCGGGGGTATTGCACTTCCGCTTCCGACCAGAATCACCCTCGGTGCTTCGACTCCGTCCAGGCCGGTCGGACCACTCGACCTGCTGATCTCCACGTCCGTGAGTCGCCGACGCGACGGCCAGATAATACCGTCAGGTGGCCTTGAGATCGCCTGGTGGCCGATTGTTGGCCGGACGTTCATCGGACGTTTCGGTGTCCGACGTGTTCCTGGTGACGGAGCGAGCCCATTTACGTTCGGACTGGGTTTTCGCGGGGATGTCATTACCATCGAATACGCGTTTGAGGAGTTCGATGCGCCTGGTTCGTCGCACCGATTAGGACTCAGGTGGCGCTGAGAGCGGTAGGTGGCAGCTGATTGATGCGCAGGAACACCGAGAACAGTGGGGACTAGATTACCCCACCCAGCCCCCAGAAGAACTCAGTGTTCAGCGTCCTTCCGCTGCTGGAGAAGCCAGAGAAGTGCTTACTGCCGTGCGGCGGAGACCCGGGTGAAGCCCCGCGGTAGCTGCGAAAATCCGATGTCGTCCACTACGACAGTGCCAGCCTTCGAGCGATCGAACGTAAAACGGATCGAACGTAGTTGCGAGACGTCGAGCTGCGGGTTTGCGTCCACGAAGTCTCGAAGAAGAATCGAGTAGGTCTGAAGCACCAAGTCGAAGTTGTCGGTGTACCGATCCTTTTCGATGTCTTTCCGCCTCAGGATGCTGATTTCCAGTGGCTTCCTAATAGGACCGTAGCGGCTGAGTAAGAGACTGGCACTCACGCCGTGTGCGTCGGTTATCGCAATCGAGAGGTCAATGGGCTCTTCGTCGTCATCTTCTCTGTCCGAGTCGCTGGACGAATCATCCCGATGCCGTGCATCCGACGAATCGTTGTCAGTGCTGTCGCGAGCGGGCTTTCGAGGAGCTGGTTTGTCGTTGGTCGGTGCGAGCAGAAAATCGAGAGAGGTCTGGTCCGTCAGGTCAAAGTCGGTGGCCAAATTCGTTGGTAGCTGTATCGTGTAAGATGCCGGCTCGACTAAAGAATCCGGGTTGCCTGCGATTGCGTTGTTCCAGCCCAGCCATACAGCCTGATTTTCCTGCGAGCTGGACGTAGTGGACCGGTTCCGTGACCGCAGCATCAAACGAGCTTCCTTCCAGGTGCCGAGGCTGTCCCCCCGCAGTCCGACTCCTCCGACGGATCCGGTCGAGATGTCGATGTCTTCCTCATAAGTTGCCACAGGCCTGAAGCTGCTGGCCTGAAAGCGTGTGATGTACATCGTTTTCGGAAGCCATTCACCGATCACGCGATGGTCACGAAAGATCGGGAGGTAACGGTCGTCATCGTGCAGCGTCGCTTCCAGGAACCCGCTGATGTAGATCTTCCCGAATTCCCGTTGCTCCTCTGGTTCGAGGAGTGGCCGGAGATCCAATATGCGGCCGCTACGGGATCCGTTGTCCTTATTGTTCCAGACCGTGTTCCACTGCCCGTGGTTGGCACGATACACATAGATGGCGGTCTTGAAGTATGGCTCGTTGTTCGTGAACCGCACCCGATGATATTGCCGCAAACCGTGAAAACTCGTTACGTCGCCGTCGTGGGAACCGTGGAACACCATGTAGTTGATATTTTCAACGGGGACTCGGCGGCCTGTCGGGAGGTATTGCCCGTCAACTGGGGCAATCGCAATAATCGAGCGAATACCGAAGTTGAAATCGAACTCCACGGCTGCGTCGTCCGGGTAGTAGCGTAGTCGGTTGAAGGCGGCGGCGTGGCCGACGGCTTCGCCGCCCCTCGAGTGCCCCGTCAGTGCGATCCGACTCATGTCGACCTTGCCGAAGAACGGGTTGCCCTCGGTCTCGTTGAAATCTCTCCAGGCCTCCAGGTGTTTGAGCAGCAGCCATCCTCGCGCGTCGTTCTCGCCGCGCGCACCATTGATGAAGTTCATATCCACCGACGTGAGGATGAATCCTCTGCTGGCCAACAACTCGCCGAGGTAACCGTATCCGGGATCGGAGAAGTCACGGGGGTTGTGGTTGCCGTGAACGATCAACACCAGTGGAAAGGGGCCGTCACCCTCCGGATACCACACGCGGCCGTTCAGCGGAAAGTTCTTGGGGCTGAATCCCCAGTATCCGTTGCGAGAGGATGCCTGGTCTCCGAGGCTGATCAGCTTCGAGGCGTCCACCGAGTCAGTGGTGAATGAGACAGAGTCGCGGTACTCCGGGCGGCGTCGGTCGGTGCCGGATCCGTAGTAGAGGCTGAGCACGGTGTGAGACCCGGGCCGAGCTGGATTTGGAGCGTCGAGCAGCTGCCGCGACAGTACCATGTCGGCATCACTGGGGGTGAGCTTCAACGCACCAGCGCATGCGGATGCGCACAACAGCGTGACAGCAATCGTCGTATGTCGTACGATTCGGACCATACTTCCCTCGCTAGGCATAAAGCAGCGAGCGGAAAATACCCACTCTCAGCGTTTTGGCTGTGCAATGAATATGTTTGATGTGGTGACTCAACACCAAGGGATTTCTGCTATGAGCGAAGCTGGTCCAGCCGTGCCTAGCAACATCATTCGTCTTTCCCTGCTTGCGGTCGCTGTCGGTACCGGTTTCTTGGCTCTTGGATGTTCTGACGCGCCTCGGGCGATCGACGTGATGCTGACGGCACAGGTTCCGGATTCGGATGCAGGGAGGTCACTCCGCTGGTCACCCAAAGGAGAAAAGCTATTTCTCCTTCGGGATAATGGAGGGCTCACAACCAATCTGCGTTTAGGGCCCGACGGTACCCGGCCGCTTCCAGTACGCTTGGAGGAGGGCAACGCCCAGCCCTACTACGGTCGTCTGCTCATCGATCGCGACCGGGATGGGTTGTTCGAGGACGACGAACTACTCGAGGCAGATCCGAAGGATATTCGCGGGAAGATGTGGTCGACTTTCGAGACGGTGGTGGATGTTCCCGCGGTTGATCCCGAGAATGGTGTAGACGTAGTCAATTCGTACCCATTGAGTTTTTGGTTCGTGCACGATCCCGATACCTCTGAAGAAGAGCTAGTGCTCAGGTTCTCGCGGAGGGGGTGGATGGAAGGTCGAGCGAACATCGGTGGAGTTGATGCCGTCGTGCTGCTGACAGAGAGTGTGATGGACGGAGTGTTCGATGGCGAAGATTCCTGGGCGTTGGCGAGCAGTGACTCCTCAGCCAATGTCTACTCACACGAGCACGCGAGGCCGGCGGAACGCCATGCGTGGCTGCTCGACAGGGCGTACCGCCTCAGCGAGATCCACCCGTCTGGTCGGAAGCTGGTGTTGACGCCATTCGACCCCAAAGTCACCCGTGCTGAAGAAGCGGCAATGGATGACCATCTGGCGGAGGATCGGCGGGCGGCGAGGTCGGGGCGGACTGTGGCGTTCCTGCACGGGTATGTAGAAGCCGAGACTCTCGCGCAAGCGGAAGGGAAGCTGCTCTTTGTGGACTTCGAGACCGAATGGTGTGGTCCCTGTCACGTCATGGACGAGTGGGTATACACGGCTGACGTGGTAGTCGACGCTGCTTCAGCGTATGTGTCGGTCAAGGTCGACGGTGACGAGCACCCGGACCTGAAGGAGAGGTTCTTGGTCGAGGGCTATCCGACGCTGCTGGTGATTGATGCTGATGGAGCCGTGGTGAAGCGCGCCGCCGGATACATGAGCGTCGCGGAAATGACGGAGTTCCTCACGAGAGGCTCGTGACCGGCACACCAACCCGGCCATGTGACCGAGGTGGCGGCACCCACTCCCTACTCACTCCTCAACACCACAGCGGCATCCACCCTGCTTGCACGCAGTGCCGGGAACAGACTGGCGGCTGCCGCTACAGCTGCGAAGACCGACAGAGCCGCTATCAGAGTCGGCGGATCGTACGCGCGCACATTGAAGAGCAGGGAAGACATTGCCTTACCGGCGACAATGGCCAAACCCAGGCCTATCGCTGCGCCAATCGCGCTCAGCCTTAGGCCTTCACCAAGAAACTTGCCTCGAATTGCGTTGCCGGACGCTCCCAGGGCAATGCGCACACCGATTTCCCGCGTTCTCTGCGCGACTGAAAAGGCGATTACTCCGTAGATGCCGAGGCTGGCAAGCAACAGACCTGCTGCGCCCAAGACTCCGAGTAGCTTGGATGAGATGTTCCACGGGAGTTTGTTCTGGCCCACGATCGCGTCCATCGAGAGATTTCCGACAGGCAGGTTGGCATCGACCCTGAGCAGTGCTTGACGCACCGGAGCAACAATCGTGGTCGGATCTCCTTCGGCCGAGGCGACCAAAAACTGCCGGCGGTGTGGGTTCTGGTGGCTGCACCGGTAAACTTGGGGTCGGGGATCGTCCATAAACCCACCCGCGTGAGTGATATCACCCACCACTCCGATTACCGTTGCCGCGAGCCGCTCGTCAGTATCTCCCAGAAGCAGAGTCTGTCCCAGCGGTCCGTCAGCAGGCCAGTATGCGTCTGCCAGCGATTGGCTCACGATGACGACTGGAGGTGCATCCAGCCCGTCCACGGTTTCGAAGTCCCGCCCGGTCAAATGTGGAATCTCCATAGCCTCGAAGTATCCCGGTGACGCGTAGTTGACTGTCGCCAACGGCCAATCCTCGGTGAGAGCCGGCGCGTCCGTCAGTGGTGCGAAAGGCGCTCCGGAACTCTCGTGGTTCTGAGGTACGTGGACTATGGTACCGACACCGGTGACGCCGGGTACCCTCCTCGCCTCTTCAACCGCTCGCCTGTAGTACGCGTCGACATCCGGGCCATCAGGATAGTCTGAGTTCGGGAGGTTGATGGGGAATGTCGTCTGGTGGGCCACCCGGAAGCCGAGATCGACTCGCTCGACCGCGCGAAAACTTCTCAACATGAGTCCCATGCTACAGATCAAGGTCACTGCCATTGCGATTTCGAAGATCACCAGTGCCTGCCTGGCCCGTTGTGACCTTGCACCATGTCCGCCACGCCCGCCTTCCTTGAGTGTAGCACTCAGGTCGGTTCGCGTCGCCGAGATTGCCGGTGCCAGTCCGAAGAAGAGAATCGTTGCCGCCGTTATCACGAGGCTGAACAACAGCACGTTTCCGTCGATTGAGGGGGTTCCAATTCTGTAGAGGTCTTCTGGTATCAACGCGGCGACGATTCCGGCACCCCAGCGGGCAAGGAACACGCCTAGCAGGCCGCCGACTGCCGCGAGCAGGGCGCTTTCAGTGAGCAACTGTCTCACGATTCTGCCGCGTCCGGCTCCCAGCGCGACCCTGACGGCGATCTCGCTGTTCCGGGCCGTTCCTCGCGCAATGTGAAGGCTTGCGACGTTTACACACGCGATAACCAGAGCGAAGACGACAGATGCCAACATGAACAGGAACATCATCCTCAGGATGTCCCAAGCGAAGTTCAGCGCCTCACGGAGCGGCTTGACGCTGATGCCGTCAAAACGCCCGTCTATTTCGGGATGTGCGGCACTGAGGTTTCGGTGGACTCCGTTCAACTCCTGGCGTGCCCGTTCCATCGACCAGCCGGCGTTCAAGCGGCCCACGATCAGGCTGCCCATGCGATCCCGCCCCAACTCGGTGGGTTCGGCGGTGATCGGTTCCCAGAGGTCGATCCCCCCGAAGGGGAATACGAAGGTCGACGACATTATGCCGACCACGGTGCGCGATATCCCATCGAGCGTGAGGGTCTTGCCGAGCATGTCCGGGTCACCACCATACCGCGTTTGCCACAGACCGTGGGCCAGAACCACCACCGGTTCACCGGTTTCGCTGCCTTCCTCTTGCAAGAAGGTTCTTCCTACGGCGGCCTGAGCGTCCAACACGGAGAACATGTTCGCCGAGACCTCCGCAACGCTGGCGCGTTCCGGACCTTCGACGCCGGTTAGATTGCCGGTTCCGTAGTGGTAGATCCCCAAGTCATCGAATGCTGTGCTGCGTACTCTGTAATCCTCCAACTGGAGCAGCGAAAACCTGAATCCATCAAATCCGCGCGAGTTGCTGATGTGCCCGAGCTGTACCAGTCGATCCGGGTTCCCAAAGGGAAGTGGGCGGAAGAAGTATGGGTTCATGATGCTGAAAACGAACGAGTTTGCGCCGATTCCGAATGCCAAGGTCAGCACCACGGCGAACGAGAAGGCGGGCGCACGACTGAACGTTCGGAACGCGTAGGCAATATCCTGTTTCAAAGAACCCAACATGAGCTTCACCTTATGGCCAGAGCGTGGATGACTCGAGCGGTGCCGCGTTGCTGACTGTGACCTTCGGATCAGTTTCAATCCCCTCGCGCGCAGTCGCGTACTGACTAGCGAGACTCGCTCACTGATGCGCGAGACGTGGTGACCTGAGCTCCGCTCCAAGTCTTGAATCAATGCGGCGGGGCTCACTGTGCGTCGCTCCTGCTCCACCGCCATTCCCTTGGCGATTGCTCTGGCGAAGCGCACCGGGATTTCCGGCACTAGTTCTCTGAGGTCCGGCACCTTTGAGTCGAACCGTTGTGCCACAACGGCCAAGGTGTTGACGCCGGTGAATGGTGGCCGGCCCGCGGCCATCTCGAAGATCATGCTTGCAAGGCTGTATACATCGGATCGACCGTCCAGGTCGGGTTCACCTGAGGCCTGTTCCGGGCTCACGTATGCGGGTGTCCCGGCAGAGGTGTCCAACGAGGTCGGTCGACCCCACTCGAATGCTTCGGAGTGGATTGCTCTCGAGATGCCGAAGTCGGCTACGAATGCGTGAGTACCGGATAACAAGATGTTGGCCGGCTTGATGTCGCAGTGCAGCATGCGTTCGCCGTGCGCGTAGGTGAGAGCGGCTGCCACGCCATGTGCAATCTGCAGCGTTTCGTCGACTGAGAGACGGTGCATCTTGTTAAGGAGGTCTCGCAGCGATCCATCACGCATATATGGCATCACGTAGTAGGGAAATCCGGCAGCCTCACCGGCGTCGTGCAGGGGAAGAATGTTGTGGTGCTGCAACCGTGCGGTATTGCGAATCTCCTTCAGGAACTGTTTGATGCCGATGCCGCTGACAGCTTCAGGGGACACGACCTTGATGGCGACAGGTCGACCAAGTCTTGCGTCGCGCGCCAGGTAGACGGTGCCCATACCGCCGTGACCAAGTTCGCGATCGACGATGTAACGTTCAGAGATCGCAGCCTTGAAGTCCTGATCAGACCGTCCTCCGGTTTCGGCCTCGAAAAAATCGTCAAACGGTACCTTGAACACCTCGAGCATCAGTCCGCGAGTTTTTGCGGATGGGTACGGGTGCTTGCCATTCACGATGTCCGACCAATGTCCCCGTGACAGCCCCAGCTTCATCGCCCAGTGGTTTTGGGAGATGTTGCTCCTGGCGACGAAGTCCCGAAGTTCCTGTTGTTTCAGGCGAACACGCATGTAGGTCCGTATCGATGGAGGATTGGAGTTCATTGGCTCACTTGCCCCAAACGGGCAAGATCGCACGCCTTGGGTAAGATACGGCGCCATGCGTCTGGCGTTTCAGCGCAGGCCAAAATAGTGTTCGGAGAAGTTCGGCGGGCAAGAAAAACCCCCACCTCGACGAGATGGGGGTCTGTCCTCCTTAGTCTGTCTGGAAGTGGTTAGCCACCGTTCTGATTCTGATTCATCGGACGCACTTTGAGCACCGGCGGCATCTTGACACGCCCATTGCCGGTGGCAATTACGTTGCGGAACGTGGCGTCAGCATCGAACAGCAGGCCAACGTCTCCCTCGGTTGCTTCCGTCACCTCGAGGTCGATGTCCGCTTTTATCCCGGTATTCTGTGCAGACGAGATTTCGACGTCATAGACGGTCTCGGTCTCGGGATCGTCAGGGTCGTAGTTCTCGTCGGCGTCGAAGGCCGAGAACGTCGAACGGCCCACTGTGATGGCCTCGAAGAAGGTAACGGTTGCTTTGGACACGAATAGCCGAATCTTGTGGTATTCTCCGAGCGGGACGGTGCCCTCAGCCAACGGGATTGCGTCTTCTTCCTCGCTCGGTAGGTTCAGCAGGTCCAGGTCGAAGGTTTCGTCACCGAGGTCTAGTGTTTCCCACAATTCCTCGCACTGGCCGTCGCCATTCTGTTCACCCGCATCCTCGCAATAAGAGAGGATTTGGATGCCTGTCACGGTCACGTCTAGCGAACGCACGTTTTCTCTTGGAACGCGTCCTGCCGTTGCCTCTGGAGCGGCGGTCAATTCAGCGGTCACCGTCTGAAAGAGCACATCAGCGGTCGCCTCCTGCAAAGTTACCTGTACATCGCCCATGCCGTCGGCCACTCCAGCGACTTCTCCGCATGCGCCAGCTACTATCAACAGGCCTGAAACGGCGACCAGCGCTCTCATTTTCCGGAAAAGTTGCAAGTTCATCAATCCTCCAATTTGTGGCTTGTTCGTAAGGTCAATCGTACCCAACGGGTCATTGTCTATGTAAGAGACAAGCCGAACAGTGAAGAAGTAACGCTCTGCGGGTCGTACGTCACATTCTCTACAGAACGCCCACTCGCCAACTGAGGCCCGCGGTGAAATCGGGAGCCATCTCCGAGAGCCCGGCGGAGAGGTTCAGGCTTACGGCTCCAATACCTGCAAGTCTCGTCACCGATCCACTGACCATGTACGAATCCGCGAACCCTTCGACCACTGACCTTGCAGCCAGGACGCTTGCGGACCCACCCCACCCGGTGGAACCGAGGTACGCGATGCTAGCCGAGCCCATCAGGCCGTCACGCAGATCGAGTTCCGGGAGATCGCCGAAACGCCAGTAGGAGAAGTCCAAACCCATCAACACACTGCTGCTGATTCCGTGCGCTAGGGAAAGCGATCCGCCCAAATCCCATTTTCCTGTCCCGTAGCTCGTCGTGTCGTTCAGCGGGATCTTGGCGCCGAAACTCGCAAGGACACTGGTGCGTCCGCTTTCCGCCAGTACCGTGCTGATGTTGATCATTGGATCGCCTAGAGTGACTCTATATCCCGTTACCGCGGATAGGGGAACCTCAACAGGATCGACTACCAGTGCCGCCATCTCGTTGAACGATGGAAGCGATGCTGCCACCTCAGAGTTGTTTCCACCGCCGCCACCGCTCTGGCCGCCTTTTCGGGCCGCAGAGGAGTCGGCGACTACTCCGCTCGAAGATCCGCCGGTCGGCAGCAGGCCGGTCGCAGACGTCGTCAGCAGTGTGGTGTTTTGCCTGTAGACTGGAACGGTACTCCTGATGGTGAATGGCCCCGTATCCAACGCGAGGCCATTCGAAAGCACCCAACTGGTTGTTCGTTCGGTGAAGATGTAGGAACCGCTGGACATCGACAGACCACCCTCGTAGTGGAGTTGCTGCGCGGTCAAAGGACACGTCCACGCCGCCGCCACTGCCGAAAGTACCAGGATGCGTTTTGGCGTCATGGTATCGCGAGTTCCGCGAGCGCCTGCTGCGCCTGTTCCATCTCTTGAATCATGTTCTGAACTCGTTCCTGAACCCGGTTCATCTGTCTGAGCTGATTGCCGGTGGTCTCAGGATCGTTCTGCACGCGTTCCATCTGCTGGAGCATCTGCCGCATCTGAGTACATGTCTGCTCCATCTGCTGCCCCATCTGCTGGTACTCCTGGCGGACGCGCTGCTGGGTCATCTGCTGGTTCATCTGTTGAACCTGATTCACGACGCGATCCATCTGCTGTCCCATGTTCTGGAGCCGTTGCATCTGCTGCATGCGGGCCTGTTGCATCTGCTGCTGTTGCTGCATTCTCTGCTGTTGCTGTGCGGATTGTGCGGTGACACCTGCACTCAATCCAATCGTCAGAGCGGATGCCGCTATCAGAACCTTGCGCATCGTATTCTCCTTTTTCGATTCGTCTCATCCATGATTTCGGAGCGCTCGTACGTCGTTACTGGTCGACGCACCGAACAAGAGACAAGGCGAGTTGCTTGAAAGTAACGATTCATGAGTTTTCTGTGATGTTGGCGCTTGATGAGCCATCTTATACTTTCATTGCCTTGAGCATCCTTATTATGATCACAAGGTCCGGAAGCCATTTATGCAGCGTTACTTCTTCAGCATACAGGTTGTCTCTTGAGTGATGGTGTGTCTCTGCCCGACGGCGAACTGGTCCGTAGAGTTCGATCTGGTGAGGTGGAGATGTATCGGGTGCTCGTGGGGCGTTACCGGGCGGAATTTGGCAGGTACGCGTCTGCGATGCTGGACGGAGACAGGGACGATGCGGCGGACGCGTTACAGGAAGCTTTCATTCGCGCGTACGACTCCCTGGCTTCGTGCCGCGATCCGGATCGGTTCAAGGCGTGGATGTTTCGGATAGTGTCGAACCAATGCTACAACGTGCGGAAACGGCGCCGCGGACACGTGTCGTTGGATCGGGCGGTGGATCGGGGCGAGGAGCCGGTGGGCAAGGCTGATAGCGAACGTTTGGAGATTGGCGAGGTACTGGAACTGGCGATGAAGAGACTCACAGGGGAACAACGAGAAGCCTTCATCTTGAAGCATGTGGATGGTCGTTCATACGCCGAGATTGCCGAAATGCTGGAGGTTGGTGAAGACGCATTGAAGATGCGAGTCTATAGAGCACGCGATGAGTTGAAGAAACGGCTCGAGGAGTTGCTGTGAACGACGACTCAGACAATTTCGATCCCGAGATTCAGCGGTATCTCGATGGGGACACGCCCGCCGACGGGATCGATTCGTCCGTGCGCTCCGAAGCCGATCGGCTGCTCGAGGCTACCGCGAGCTATTCCAGCGGTTTGGAGATGCCAGGCTCCGAGATTGATCGCGCCGTAATGGCATCGATTCGAGCACGGAACGCCAAGGAACAGAGATCGTTCTGGAATTGGCTGATCCAGCCCCAGGAGTATAAGGTGAGACCCGCTTTGGCTGCGGCAGCAGTGGTGGTCCTGGTGGCTGCCGGGGTAATCGGGGGAGCGCTCAGGGATCGAACACCGATGGCAGCTGAAGCACCGGCCGCCGTGGCGACTGTCCTGGTGCGGTTCGAACTGGTTGCGCCGACGGCCGATCGTGTGTCGCTGGCGGGTTCTTTTAACGACTGGCGGGCGGATGGAGTCCTCCTCA
>JBDGYW010000066.1:0-15894 GCA_039588935.1 Gemmatimonadota bacterium
GTTGTCCGGCAGCGTTACCTGGAGCTCGGAAGACAACACGAGATCACGTTTCACTCCATTGCGGCCGGCGATCTGCTAAACAGGTTTGCCCTAGCGACTGATCCGCGGAGCGCGGTCTGGGTGATTGAAGCCATCGAGGCTGCAGCTGCACTCGGAGCGAGCAACGTTCTCATGGCGTTCTTTGGAAATGGAGACCTTCGTTACAGAGATACCGATGGTGAGTTCGCTAGCCAAGCCGACGGCGAATTTGCTTCCTATCGATTGGATGAGAAGAAGGTCGGGAGCGTGGTAGACACGCTCAAGGAGATCGTACGTCGAGCAGAAGATGCCGGTGTCGTATTGGGGCTCGAAAACACTATCACCGCTCAGCAAAACCTCGAGATCATCGACCAGGTCGGCTCAGCGTGGCTACAGATCTACTATGACGTGGGCAACTCCACAGGCAGCGGATACGATGTGCCCGGCGAGCTGAGAATCATAGGCAACGACCGCCTCTGCGAAGTCCATCTCAAGGATTGGAACACTCCTCTTTTGGGCAGTGAGGATGGCATGGTGGACATGCCAGCCGCTGCTGATGCATTGAGCGATATCGGGTACGACAAATGGCTGGTTCTCGAGACAGACGGTCGTGAGGGCCGGTTTATGGAAGACACACGCGCGAACGTAGCTTGGGCAAAGCAGACATTTCAAAGGACGTGATCTGAGGCTCGTCCCCTGATCCGAATGGCTACGCTCTGGCAAGCATTTTGCCGGCATCTCGCCGCAATGGCCAGGCTGTTTCGCCGGCCCTTCGTTTGGGGCGTAGCAGCAGGGATGGTCTTTGTTTGGATCGTGCGCGCTGGTAACGAATTCACATCAAGCGACGGGTTTTGCGAATCCTGTCACGTTCATCCCCAAGCTTCTTCATCTTGGCAGCCATCTACCCCCTGGCGGGGTGGCATACGCGATCCACAAGACCCAGCTGGGTGTGCGCGACGTTGTAGGAGCAGTCTTCAAGGACGCAGCGTCTTTTGACTGGGAAGCACGTTCCCGACTCGAGCACGCGCGCGAGTACGTGTTTCGCGAATCCTGCATGGAGTGCCATCCGAATCTGTTTCCGCTGGGACTCTCAACCGAAGGAGACGAGGCACATCTCTACTACGAGCAACGCACAGACGAGCTTCGCTGTTTGAACTGCCACCTGCATGTTGGACACTACGATCCCAATGCCCCTGAGCAAGTAGAGTTCGGCCTCACAGACGAGGTAGTCACCAACATCTTCGATGCCCCAGCGACAGTGGATAGCTTCGCCGACTACACTGAATACATACCCGGAACCACAGTCAGTTTCGAGATGATCGCCATTCCTGGCGGGGCATTCGAAATGGGTAGTCCCGAATCGGAGGATTACCGCCGGGATGATGAAGGACCCGTCCATGAGGTGACCGTCAGTCCCTTCTGGATGGGACGTGTCGAGGTAACCTGGGATGAGTTCGAGGCCTGGTACGCCGCTACCCGCGCCGAAGGCCGCACAGACACCAGGATTTTGGAGGAAAGCGGAGTAGACGCTCTGACCGGTGCGACGCCGCCCTATGTACCCCCAGATCAGGGATGGGGGAGAGGAAGCCGGCCGGCGATAACGATGACGTATTTTGCCGCCGTTCAATACACCCGATGGTTATCGACCGTCACCGGCAAGCGGTATCGGTTGCCGACGGAGGCCGAGTGGGAGTACGCCGCTCGTGCCGGATCTCAGTCTGCTTACTTCTTCGACGGTGAGCCGGGTGATCTGACGGAGCGTCGTTTCTGGAATCGAATTCTGGGACGCAATACGGATGTGATTGACAGCTTCGTGGTTCACGCGGGCAATAGCGGTGAGCGGACAGGACAGCCAGCAGATGTCGCACCGAACCCTTATGGATTGGTCAACATGCTCGGCAATGTGCGAGAGTTCTGCTACGACTTGTACGCGCCCGACACCTATCAGGAAAGAGCTAGAGTCTCCGGGACGATCGTTGATCCGAGAGGGCCGCAATCGGGGACAGAACACGTCGTGAGGGGAGGGTCTTTCAGAGACGACCCAGCCGACCTCCGCGCGGCTGCACGAGAACCCACGCGGCGTGATGTATGCCAAATGACGGACCCACAGACCCCAAAGAGCGTGTGGTGGTATTCGGACTGTTTTGACGTTGGATTTCGTGTAGTATCAGAGCTTGAAGAAACCGATCAAGGAGCCAAACGATGAGTGAGAAGATGGATGCACCAAGTCGGCGCGAGTTCATCGAGACGGTGGGAGCGATTGGAGCAGTCGGGGCCGTTGGTGCCTTGGTTGCCGGGTGCAGTGAAGGCGTCGGCGGGCAATACGCGAACTATCCGTGGCCACCGCTTCTAGACCAGGCGCCGGACGGCCCTGTCCTGAAAGCCGGACTCATCGGATGTGGCGGTCGTGGAACCGGGGCGGCACAGGATTTTCTGGAGGCCGGACCGAATCTCGAGATCGTCGGAATGGCAGACTACTTCCAGGACAGGTTGGACAACTGCCGCAACAGGTTGCGCGATGAAAAGGGCGTGGAGGTACCGGACGAGATGTGTTTCACCGGCTTCGAAGCCTATCATGAGTTGCTCGAGCAAGATCTGGACATCATCCTGACCGCAACACCCCCTTACTTCCGGCCGGAACACTTTGAGGCCTGCGTCAATGCGCGCAAGCACGTTTTCATGGAAAAACCGGTGGCGGTGGATCCTGTTGGTATCAGGTCGGTCATGGCGTCGGCGCGCCGTGCAGACAGCCTCGGCCTCAACGTTGTGACGGGAACGCAGCGGCGACACCAAAACGACTACGTCGAGACATTCCGTCAGGTCACGCAAGGAGCCATCGGCGAAGTGGTCAGCGCGAATTGTTACTGGAACGGCGTGGTTCCCTGGTGGCGCGACCGTGAGCGTGGTTGGACCGACATCGAGTACATGCTGCGCGACTGGGTGAACTGGACCTGGCTTTCCGGCGATCACATCGTGGAGCAACACGTTCATAATCTCGACGTTGCCAACTGGTTCTTGGGCGACCTGCATCCCGAGAAGGCCGTGGGATTTGGAGGGCGTTGGCGCCGCCCCAGCGGTGACCAATACGATTTCTTCAGTATCGACTTCACCTACGAGAACGACAAACACGTCCACAGCATGTGCCGGCAAATAGCCGGATGCGCAAACAACGTGTCGGAACTGGTTCGCGGGACCAAAGGATACACCAACTGTGTGAATGAGATCAAAAACAAAGATGGCACAGTCGCCTGGGAGTACCCGTACGAGCTGGACGAGACGGGTGAGCGCATTGGACCAAGGCCATACAAACAGGAGCACATCGATCTCGTCACGGCTATCCGCACAGGTCAGCACGTCAACGAGGCGGAAAAGACCGCTATTGCCACACTCACCGCGATTATGGGCCGGATCTCCTGCTACACCGGGCAGGAGGTCACCTGGGAAGAGATGATGGAATCGGACCTGAAACTGGGACCGGACCGGATGGAGCTGGGTTCGTCGGACCTGGTTCGCGCCGTTGTGCCAGTCCCCGGAACCGCGTAGGCAACAGAACTCCAATTACCATGCCGGCGAGGAGACGAACTCCTCGCCGGCGCGTCCTTGACGCGCCCGTTTTCCGGCGGATATTCCACCACCATCCCTACAAAGCTCAGCACCTTTTTCTGCGGAGGTCCCCATGTGCGCCCTGCGTCGAACGCTCATCCTTGGCACCTTGGTTGTGGTTTCAAGCTTGGCCGTAGTCGTAGCATCTCCAGCCACCGCTCAGCCCACACCTGATTCGTACAAAGCGCTCCACTGGCGATACATAGGTCCCGAGGGAAACCGGTTTAGCGCAGCCGCGGGGATTCCCGGGGATCCGCACACCTACTACGTGGGAGCAGCCTCAGGAGGGGTCTACAAGACCACCGATGGAGGCGTTCATTGGGATGCCATCTTCGATGATATGCCCGCCCAGTCAATTGGCGCCCTGGCCGTGTCGATCAGCGACCCCAACCTGGTCTGGGCCGGAACCGGAGAGGGTAAGATCCGCAGTCACATCTCATTGGGAGAGGGGATCTACAAGTCCACGGACGCGGGGGAGACCTGGGCTCTGATGGGGTTGGAAAACACCGGGCGAATCCCGCGACTCGTGATTCATCCATCAAACCCCGATATCGTCTTTGCCTGCGCATTGGGACATGCGTACGGACCGCAGCCTGAGCGGGGAGTATTCCGGACCACCGACGGAGGGACCACCTGGGAACACGTACTCTTCGTGGACGAAAACACCGGCTGTTCAGACATCGCGATGGATCCGTCCAACCCCCGTGTTTTGTTCGCGGGGACCTGGAATCTGGAAATCCACACCTGGGGTCGTTTCAGCGGCGGACCGGGCGGCGGACTCCACGTCTCGCGAGACGGGGGCGACACATGGACTCGACTCGAGGGCCATGGGCTTCCCACCAAGCCGGTCGGGAAGGTGGCAGTAGCTATAGCCCCTTCGAACACCCAGCGCATCTACGCAATGTTCGAGACCGGTGACGGCATTCCCTGGAACGGGGAGCCCACGGAAGACGGACAAGTGTGGCACTCCGACGACGGGGGACACAATTGGACCATGGTTACTCGAAACAGGAATGCCATGGGCCGCCCGCACTACTACTCCCGAGTCGTCGTGTCAACAGACGACGAAGACGAGGCTTACTTCCTGACGGCTTCGTTTGCGGTGTCGCTGGATGGAGCACGCACCCTCGAGACCGTACCGCGGTCCCGGGCACCCGGCGGCGACCACCACGACATGTGGATCGATCCCGCCAACGGCGATCGTATGATCGTGGCTCACGATCAGGGACTCTCAATCTCCATCAACCGGGGGAAGACCTGGTTTAGGCAGCGCCTCACAAACGCTCAGATGTATCACGTCACCGCAGACAACGCGATCCCGTACAATGTCCTCGGCAACAAGCAGGACGAGCCCACTTATCGGGGTCCAAGCAACAGCAGGCTCGGCGGTCGCGGAATTCCACGCGGTATGTGGCACCATGTGGGTGGCGGTGAGAGTGGATTTGCCACGCCCGATCCCACCGATCCGAATATCGTCTGGTCTTCGGCATCCGGCTCGGGAATGGTGGGCGGCATCGTTGTCCGCTACGAGGAGGACCGACGTCAGTATCGGAGCGTCGAGGTCTGGCCCGAGCAGAGCCGAGGAGCCGCATCAGGTGTTCGGTACCGCTTTGTCTGGGATGCGCCACTACACATTTCACCTCACGACAACACCACGGTATACGTGGGAAGCCAGCACGTGCACCGCACCCAAAATGGCGGCCAGAGTTGGGATGTCATCAGCCCGGACCTGACCTTGAACGACCAGAGCAAGATGGGACTTTCCGGTGGACTCACCGGCGACAATATCGGTGTGGAGTACGCAGGAACGGTCTTCGGAATCGCCGAGTCACCTGTCGAACAGGGGCTCATATGGGCCGGCACCAATGACGGACTGCTTCACCTCACCCGCGACAACGGAGCCAACTGGACCAACGTGACTGGCAACCTGCCGGGCCTACCTGAGTGGGTAGCCGTTCGGAGCATTGCACCCTCACGATACGATCCGGCCACAGCGTACGTGGCAATCGACGGCCATCAGGCTAATGTCCGTGACCCGTACATCTACAGGACCTGGAACTACGGGGAAAGCTGGGAGAAGATCACCGAGGGTATTCGGTCCAGCATGCTCAGCTATACGAAGATCATCGTGGAAGACCCGAAACGTCAGGGACTTCTCTACGCGGGGACAGAGAATGCCATTTACGTCTCATTCGACGACGGGGACAATTGGCGGCCGCTCCAGAACGACCTCCCTCACGCCCCGGTTTCGGGAATCGTGGTGCAAGAGCATTTCAATGATCTGGTGGTCGGTACATATGGTCGCGGCTTCTGGATCCTGGACGACCTGAGCCCCATTCAGCAGCTCACTCCAGAGGTGCAGGCGTCATCGGCTTTCCTCTTCGAGCCCAGGGACGCCTACCGCTTCCGCGAGATCACTCGGCCGTCTACTCCGTACGACGACCCAACCATAGGTGAAAACCCCGAGTACGGGGCGTCCATCAACTACTGGCTCGCGACCCCTGCAGAGTCGGATCCGACGATAACCATCCTCGATGACGCGGGAATGTTGGTTCGCACCCTCGACGGGACAAACCGTGCCGGAGTGAACCGGGTCCACTGGGATCTCGAGGACCAACCCAACGAGGCCATCAACCTCCTAACGGAATACATGTACGCTCCACACCTCCAGGTAGGGCCTGAAGGTCGGCCGGCACCGGGTGGGTCGCGGATCTCGATCCTCAGGCCTCCCGGCGAGTACACTGTGCGGCTCACAGTCGATGGTCAGGAGTTCTCGCAGTCGCTCACGGTACTCAAGGATCCCAATACGGCCGGCACCGAGGCCGACATCGCAGCTCAGGTCGCATTTCTCGAAGCAGTCCGAGAGGACGTGGCAACCGCGGGCGAAGCCGTACGTGAAGTGGAGGTCCTCCGAGTTCAACTACAGACGCTCGCTCGCTTTTCGGATGATGATGAGGTGAACGAGGCCGTGGAGGAGCTAGAGCAGAAACTCCAAGACCTGCAGATGGTAATGGTGGACCTCAGACTCACCGGCCAGGGACAGGACGGAGTCCGGTTCGGGGCGCAGTTGCTTCAGAAGCTGGGTTACCTCACGCGGGGAGTCTCGGTGGTGGACTTTCCCCCAACCGACCAGGACGTGGAAGTACAGCGGATACTGCACGACCGGCTGGGCGAACACCTGGATGCCCTCGAGGCTCTTGTCGCGGGGGATGTGGCAAGCCTCAATGCCCTGCTTCGGTCGAAGGGGTTAGGGGGGATTGGGAACTAGCGTCGAACGTCAGCCCATTGTGCATGCGGCGCCTCGTGTCTACCTCGGGGCGCGACGTCCCTCGATCCAATTCACCTGGAGATCTCTCTTGGGCATCTGGAGCGGCGGGTGCGTCAGACGTCCGGGTCGACACCCTCCATGACCCAGTCTGAGCCGACCTGCTCCCACTGGGGTTCGGCGGCAGCGTTGATGTATCGCTCCCACTCATAGATGCCGGAGTCCTTGCCTATCCGTTTGAGCTGCATCGTAGTCACCGGATCGTTCAGAATCACAACGGAGCGTACCATTCCCTTTGCCTTGTAGAGCTTCTGCCCGTTCTCCATCAACGGCTGGGTTTCGGTTGGGAGCGGCTTGAGCGTCCGCATATCCACGAACACGCCGAAGTCAGTAGGGGAGTCTCTCAATGCTTCCTTCGATTCCTCAACCCCCTCAGCCATCTCCTCCGCTCTTTTGAACTCACCGAACGTAAGTCGATAGCCGAAATCCGTCTTATCGATGGTGAACATTGGGCCCTCGCAGCAGCACCAGCATGATTGAGAGACATCGAGTCGGGAATTTGCTGAGAAAATGCTTCTTGGTGTTTGAGCTGTCCAGTACCAGGGATGAGGATACCAACATTTATGTCATAACCTCCAACCCCGTGCCGCAGAGTCTATTATGATGTAGATCGACTGCTGTTTTCGAATGCGCTGTGGCGCGAATTTCATCCTCAAAGCGCGTTCGAGTTGGTGAAAGGCAAATCGCTGAGATCAGCCGAGGCGCCGGACAGCTCCATTTCGGCATGTCATACCTGGCCCGCGGGAAAGAAGCACTTACCCCCCCACGCCGAATTGACTGCGACCAGCCGTCAATTGACTGCTAGTTGACTCACGATGTTTACGGTGCCATTTCAAACGGCAACGCTGCCGAGCCTAGCTGTGGCCCATAAGCAGGCACGTTGAAAATGAGAAAACCTCGCGCATCGAGCGCGCGCGGTCGCTCGGAGAAGCTGCCTAGGCACACCTTTATGAAGGAGTACGAACGTGTGCGGAATCGTCGCTATCCTGTCGCAAGGCGGGCCCGTTTCAGAGAAGGCGCTGGAGCGCGCCGTGCAAACGCTGTATCATCGCGGCCCGGACGGACAGAAAACCTGGGTGGCGCCGCACGGGAAGGTCGCACTCGGCCATACGCGGCTCAGCATCATCGATCTACAAACGGGCGACCAGCCGATCGCCAACGAGGACGAAGCGGCCTGGATCGTCGCGAACGGTGAGTTCTATGACTACGAGCGCGTCCAGAAAGAACTCGAGCTGGGCGGGCATCGTTTGCGCACGCGCTCCGACAGTGAGATTGCGCTGCATCTCTATGAGGATCTCGGCACACAGTTCGTGCACAGGTTGCGGGGCGAATATGCGTTTGCTGTATGGGACGAACGGGCGCGCAAGCTCATCGCCGTGCGCGACCGCTTTGGCGTCAAACCGTTGTTCTATGCCGTTCACAAAGGCGCGTTCTACCTCGCATCCGAGATGAAGGCGCTCTTCGCGGCAGGCGTGCCTGCTAGTTGGGACGCCGAGACGATGCGCTTTTCGATCGGGTTTCGCCCGCCCGGTCGGACACCGTTTCACGGCGTATACACCGTGCCGCCGGGCTGCTATCTGACGGCCGATGCCAATAGCATCGCGCTCACACAGTATTGGGATATAGAATACCCGGCCATCGACGACGCGGGGCCAGTGCTGTCCGATGCAGAGTACATCGGAGGGTTCCGGGCCGCGCTCGACGACGCCGTGAGAGTGCGCCTGCGTGCCGACGTGCCCGTCGGTTGTTATTTGAGCGGCGGGATCGACTCGTGCGCCGTGCTTGGCCTCGCCGCGCAGCATCGCTCGGACCCTATTCGCGCGTTCACGCTGCGCTTCGACCATGAAGACTATGACGAAGGCAGCATCGCCGAAGAGATGGCACGCAAGGCCGGAGCCGACTGGGTGCCGATACCGATCAGCCAGGAATCTCTGGCTGACAATTTTTCCGATGCGATCTATTACAGCGAGGCGCTCTGCGTCAACGGGCATTTCGTAGCAAAGTATCTGTTGAGCCGCGCCGTGCGCGACGCGGGCTTCAAGGTCGTGCTAACGGGCGAAGGCGCAGACGAAATGCTAGCCGGCTATGCGCACTTCCGCGAAGACATGCTGCTCTACGACAGCGCGGGCCAGGACCCGGCTGAGATAGAGCGGCTCGTGGCAGAGCTCGAGCAAGCGAACAAGGTCTCACAGGGGATCTTGCTCTCGGAAGAGAAAGGCAAAGGCTCGGCGATGATGCGCCGATTGCTCGGTTTCGTGCCGAGCATGTACATGCCGATTTTCTCGCGGCTACGCCGAACGGCGCCGTTGTTCGACGCGGAATACTTCGCGCCCTTCGAGGGGCTGGACCTGGCGAGCCTGCTGCTGAATAACATGGATGTGAAACGGCGACTCAATGGCCGGGCGCCGGTGCACCAAGCGCTCTACATATGGGGCAAGACGGCACTGCCCGACTACATTCTGACTCTGCTCGGCGACCGCATGGAAATGGCCCATTCGATCGAGGGCCGAGTGCCGTTTCTCGATCACGAAGTCTGCGAGTTCCTGTTCAAAACCCCGGTCAATCTCAAGATTCGCGGCCTGACCGAAAAGTACATCCTGCGCGAAGCTACGCGCGACGTGCTGACCGAGACCGGCTATCATCGGCAGAAGCATCCATTCCTGAGTCCTCCCGACGCCACGGGCGCCCCGAGCAAGATGACGGCGCTGATTCAAGATACGTTGAGAAGTGAAGCGGCAACGTCCGTACCTTTTTTCAACGCACAGGCTCTGCGTGGTCTCGCCGATCGGCTCGACAGCATGGCGCCCGCCGAGCGCGGCCCCATCGACTCGGACCTGATGATGCTGATCAGCCTGATCATGATGCACGAACGCTTCGTCCAGGGAAGCGCTGTCTGAATTCGCCTGCGCGACGCGGGCGGGCGATTCCCCGCAAGCCCACGCGTCTGAGGTAGAATCGCGACTGACCAATCCAAAGGGCGTAGCGGAAGACGTACATTCAGCGGAAGCGCGGGGAGATTGCACATTCTCGATCGATTGTACACTCTCGGATATCCCGAGCCGGGAGGTTGAGGAACGCCTCGTCGTTGTGGATCGCCGCGGCCAGGTACCCATCTGGGAAAGGTCGGACGAGAATTGTTCTATGGGGAAAGCAACAGGTTCATGGTCCGGTCGTTCGAGACCTCCAACGGGCATTGTCAACCTAAGTGAAATTTCGTGCTGAAAGCACGATCCATGAAGCTGGGAAACATCAATTTTTGGGCGGTTGGGCACCGTGCTCGATGCTCTCGGCACGAGCAATCAGCGTTAAGGTGACAGTACCCTTGTCAGCTATGGCGGTGTCAAGGCGTTGTGCTTTCAAGCGACGGGCGACACGAGGTCAATGTCAGATGGGCCGTCCGACACTTGATCGCACGGCCCATCAGTCAGCTTACCCGAGTCGGCCACTAGCCGATAGCGGTAACGTTCTCTGCCGCCGGGCCTTTCTGACCCTCGACGACGTCAAACTCAACCTGCGCGCCTTCGCTGAGCGACTTGAAGCCTTCTGCCTGAATGGCGCTGTGGTGGACGAAGCAGTCCTTGCTACCGTCCTCGGGCGTGACAAAGCCAAAGCCCTTACTGTCGTTGAACCACTTCACTGTTCCTCTGGTACGCATTACTACTCCCTTGTGCTCTGTGGCCGGGGGGTGCGGGTAATGCCGTACCGACCGACTACACTTTCGCGGAAAAACGCCCCCGCGTTGGGCTGCCACGCTACCATGCGCGGCGTGATACCTCAGATACAAAAAGGGGGACCCGATCGTTGCCAGGTCCCCCTTGGACGTTCGAATTGTTGTCGGCCCCGAAACAAAGGTTCGGCTTCTTGCCTAGTGAACCATAACCCACGCCATACATCGGGGCAACTTCGGGCTTGCACACCACTGTACCGATCTTGCCCATTGGCATTCAGCAAGCCAGCGCCATCCCGCACGGAAGGCGCACCGTCATCTTCAAATTGTGTCATTGTGCACTGCGCTTCTGTGTGACGAGTTACCAGTGAAAGAACAAAGGGGACCTGGCAAACGCGCGGGGCCCCTTTTCTAATGGCCGCTCTCGTGTGATGGGAGTCCACCAGCCATGATTGCGCGAGCACAGTGGAAGGATCGGTGGTGTGGGGATGATATGGGGTGAGGAGTAGCGAGAGCCTGTCTGTAACCATGCTGCTCGACAGAGCCAGACGGTGCGATCGCCTCGTCTCCGCAAGCCAGCTTTGTACTCAGGCCAATTGCGAATCCGGTATGACGGTTTCGCGTACTTGTTCTGGCTACGCTTGGGATATTCCATGGGAGGCGACTCCAGACCGGGGGCTTCACATCACCATAAACCTCGATCAGAAGCCATGCACCAACGCCGCAAAGACACACCAAAGACTCGGGCGGGGCGTCGGTGGCGGGGCCTACGTTTTCACCGGTTGCGAAAAGACGTTGCCCGAAGCTGTTGTTAGGGTTGCAGTAGTGTGGAAAGAGCGTGTACTCTAGATCACAGTGAGCCTCGCGACTCGGCTGTCGCAGCCAACCCGAACTACCGCCCGGGACAGGAGTGTCCTTCGATGAAAGCAACTGACTTCGACCTGCAGCGCGACCTGGCGTTCGATATGGACTCGGGGATCACACGGTTTCTGGGCAGCCGGCTACTGATCTTCGATGCAAATGCCATGGGCCTGCTCCGGGACGAACTCATCAACGAACTCGGCCTCGAACAGGCCCGACGGTTCTTCCTCCGCTTCGGCTACCAGAACGGGTTCGCCGATTTCATGCAGATGAAGGTTGGGCACGAGTTCGACACCGAGATGGACCTGCTTGCCTCGGGCCCGGTAATCCACACATGGGAGGGGATCGTCCAGGCCACGCCCACTCAGATCGAGTACGATCGGGACGCAGGCCATTTCTTTTTTACCGGCGTCTGGAGCAACTCCTATGAGGCAGAGCAGCACCTCAGCTACCGGGATCCCCACAACGAGCCGGTCTGCTGGTCCCTTATGGGCTATGCCTCCGGATGGAGCACAGCATTTTTCGGGAGTCCGTTATTGGCCATCGAACCGGTTTGCGTGGGTATGGGCGACGACCACTGCGAGTGGAAGATCCAACCGCCCGATGCCTGGGGCCCGGAAGCAGGACCCTATCTGGAGGCACTGGAAGAGTTCTTCGGGAAGGAGGCCTGAGATGGGCGAGAAACTGGTGAAATACTATCAGTATGTCGGCGAGGAGCTGGGCATTCTCGGAAAGGTAAAGCTCGCACAGGAGACCAAGATCCCGTCGCCGAAAGCGGCCATGGCTGACGATTCACCGGAAATGGTGGACAGGTTCAAGGAAACCGTGGCCTCCCTGACGGGGAAGCCGGCACCGGAGTTCTGAACCGGGTAACCCCTCCTAACCTGTGGAGCTATACCCTCCGTCCAGGAGAGCCTGAACTTCATCCACGAGCATTGTCGGCCGAAACGGCTTTTGAAGGAACCGGACCGCCTCGGTGTCCGACACTATCTTGGCCGTGTCGGCGGGATCGTATCCACTGATGAAGAGGACCGGGCAGGGACTATTCAGTCTCAGTCTCTCGAAGACCTCCTTTCCACCCAAGCCGGGCATCGAAAGATCCAGCACGACTACATCGATGCGGTGGCCCTCGGCCTCGAGCACTTCGATGGCTGAGACTCCGTCTTCGGCTTCGAGAACCTCAAAGCCCCTACGCTCCAGGGCTAAGACCGTGAAGTTGCGGACGGCTTCCTCGTCATCCACGACGAGAACGGTGCCTCCGGTCCGTAAGGGCTCAGCCGCTACCACATGGTCGGTTGCTGACCCTTCCTGGTCCGCTACGTCCAACGGTAGAAATACCGTGAACGTCGTTCCCTCGCCGGGTTGGCTCTCCACGTCGATGGTTCCATCGAGACCCCAAACGATCCCAATGACAGCGGCTAGCCCCAACCCTCTGCCCCTTTCTTTCGTGCTGAAGAAGGGATCGAAGATCCGCTCCCTTGTTGCGGTGTCCATTCCGACCCCCGTGTCACGGACCTTGACGACTGCCATGGGATCGCTATGGCTGGGCGCTGAAATCGACGTTGATACCTCGACGGTTCCCGTCTCGTCGCCGATGGCCTGCGCGGCGTTGGTGATCAAGTTCATGACCACCTGAGAGAGCTGGGCCGGATCAGCCCGGACAGGGAGGGATCCCTCGGACAGGCGCGTTTCCAGACGTATCTTCTTGGGGACGGACACCTCCATAAATGTCGACATCTCCTCAATCGCCCTATTGAGATCCAAAATCTCCACGCGAAAACTCGCCCGGCCAGCGTAAGCCAGCATCTGATTGGTGAGTCCGGAGCCACGTTGAGTGGCCGCCAGTACCTGATCGAGATGCGATTTTGCCTGGGCGGGATCTTCGGCCGCGCATTGAGCAGCAAGCTCGGCATGCCCGAGAATTGCCGCTAGAATATTGTTGAAGTCGTGCGCAATGCCCCCAGCCAGAACACCGAGACTCTCCAGCTTCTGCGCGTGCCTCATCTGGACCTCTAGTCGAAGTCGTTCTTCTTCGACACGCTTCCGCTCGGTGAAATCCGTGGCGACCATGCCGATCCCGAAGGGCGTCGCTCTCTCGTCGGTGAGAGGGAACCAGACGCAAAGGTAGGTTCGGGTTCCCTGATCCGTCTTCCACCGGATCTCCCTCTCCACGACCCGTCTCTCCTCAAATGCGGCTACCTTGGCCTCAACCCAAATAGTCCTGATCTCAATGGGGAGCAAGGTGCGGAGGTAACGTCCCTCCACCTCTTCCAACCTGAAATCCAGGAGCTCAAGAAATGCCTGGTTCATCAGCTGGACTTCTCCGTCGGGGGCGGTCACGGCGATGAGTGCGTTGGAATTGTCCAGGATGGACCGTATGAGGGACCGACTCTCCTCCAACGCCGACACCGTCTGGGTCGTAACCACGATCTGCTCTTGAAGGTCCGAGTAAAGCTCTCGCAATCTACTCGTCATGGAGTTGAACGACCGAGCGAGTTCGCCGACCTCGTCGTCTCCTTTCACCGGCGCGACGACACTGAAGTCACCTTTCGCTACTCCTGCCGCGGCCGTCCCGACTGCGGCAATGGGCCGCGCCATCCGCGAAGCTACCCAACGGACTGCGATCGTGAGGAAAAGTGTCGCGCCGAGTCCGACCATCAGGATCCGCCTCAGCAGGGCCCTTGCCGGCGAGAAGGCCTCCTCCTGGGACACCTCGACAAGGAGAGCAATTTCCCGGTCGGGGATCCATCGATAGGCTCCGATGACCTGGGTCCCCTTGTAGTCCTCGTACATCGCCACGCCGGTTTCTCCCGCCACGGCGGAATCGATACCGGAACTGTGTACCCCCCTCCGGAATTCGGAAAGCCCAAAGCGGTCGGCGGAGACGAATTCGTTGGTCCCAGTGACCAGATAGGCCTCGGAAGTGGCATAGAGATCCAGATGTCCGTGGACGATGGAATCCACACGGTCCAGGTTCAGGTGGGCCGCCACCAGCGCCATCGTCTCACGATTGGCGTTCCGGATGGGGACCGCCACGGTGATCTGCGGCTGGCCCGTCTCCGGGGAGGGGTATACTTCCTGGACTTTGGATCGACTCCGCCCTTCGACGAAAAACGGATCGGAAACGTGGAAAGTGTTCACCCTTTCCGGCCGAGATGATGCCACCACTCTGCCTCCTGCGGCGGCCATGATAAAGACTTCTTTCAGGTCCCTACTGTTCTCGGCCACCAGTGACGCGACCCCACTGAGTTGACCGACATTGGCTTCGTCGGTCGTGTTTTCCGCCCCCGCTCTCACATCGGGCTGGAGGGCTATCACCTCCAGCAACTCCCGCTGCACAGCCACCCAGCGATTGAGTTCCCCCTCTTTGAGAGCAGAGGTTGCACGGAGTTGATCGAATAGCGCTTCGGTGATGCTGCCCCGTGTCGACGCATATGCCGCTACCCCCACGACGCCGAGCGTCAACAGAAAGAGGCCGAGGAAGGTCACGAGAAGCCGGCCTTCGAGACTTCGCCGGGGCCGGGTGAGGATCTCGATAAGTGAAGGCCCCTTACGTTCAGGGTTCACGGATCGATCATCTCCAGGACCACTATTTGGCCATCCCGAATGGTGGAGACGGTGATACTCCTGTCCGGGTCTCCTCCGCCGTTGAATGAGATCATTCCGGTGGCCCCCCGGTACTGACTCGTTGCAGCAATGCAACTCCTGAGTTCTTCCAGGTCCAGGGAACTCGCCTGCCCAGCAGCCTGAGCCAGTACCGACACCGCATCGAAGGTCATGGCGGCGGTAGTCCGAGGCGTTCGATCGTAGACTGCTCTGAACCGCCGAAGGAAAGCCTCGGCTTCGGGAGCCGGCACGTCGTAATGCCACTGGTGGGTCACCACCGAGCCTTCCGCCCAGGGGTAATCGGCGTACCCGAGGAGGTCCCAGGTGTCGCCCCCAAAGAAGCGGGCCTCTATGCCCAGTTCCCGGGCCTGGCGCATCTGTAGACTGTCTTCCCGAGGTGCATTGGGTAGGTAGAGCACATCCGGCTGAGCAGCGGCAATCCGTCTCAGCTGTTCGGTAAAGTCGGTGGCGCGGTCGGTGGTGTAGCGCTCGGCGGATACCACAAATCCACCGGCGGCTTCGAAGATCTCCTGAAAGGTCGCCGCCAAACCCCGGCTGTATGCCACGGCCTCATCGTAGAGGACCGCTGCCCGCGACGCTTCCAGCTCCTCCCTTGCGTACCTGGCCGCGACCTCCCCCTGAACCTGATCCAACGCGGCGAGACGAAAGACGAATCGCTTCCCTGCCGTGGTCTCCGGATTTGAGGACATTGGACTAATCATTGGGACTCGAGCCGCCTCGGCGATGACCGAAACCGGGATGGCGTGTGCGCTGAGCTGAGGGCCCACTAGCGCGTGGACGCTGTCCTGGTTCA